>JAJCZG010000038.1 GCA_029262475.1 Deltaproteobacteria bacterium | reverse complement strand
GCGGCGTTATGTTAAACTGACTCCTGCAATTAACTCATTCCAGAGAAAAGAGTAGAGGTACCATATGAAGGCGGCACTTGTGACCGGCGGGAGCAAGCGTATAGGGGCTGATATCGCGCGAACGCTCGCTGAACGCGGTCTCGACATAGCGCTCCACTACAATTCGACTCCACCCGACTCTCTCGTTGAGGAGATAAGAGAGAAGGGCGTCCGTTGTAGTGCTTACCGGGCAGACTTTACCGTGAGTAAAGATGTGACCTCTCTAATGGAGAAGGTCAGAGGCGAATTCCCCGGCCTTGATATCCTTATAAATAACGCCTCCATCTTTGAGAGGGCTTCTATAAAGGATACCGATGAGGAGTTCTTCCAGAGACATTTTGATATAAACTTTAAAGCCCCATTTCTTCTCTCCAGAGACTTTGCGAGGGTCACCGGGAAGGGTCAAATAATTAATATAGCAGATACCCGTGTTGTGAGGGCGGGTACGACCTACGCCGCCTACTTACTCTCAAAGAAGGCCCTCTCGGAGTTTACGAGAATGGCTGCCGTGGAGTTTGCGCCCGGTATTAGGGTAAACGCTATCGCTCCGGGGCTGATCCTCCCGCCCGACGGCGAGGGTGAAGCCTATATGGAAACTCTCGCCGCAAAACTGCCGCTTAAGAGGCGAGGAGATACAATAGACGTCATAAGGGCGGTTAACTATGTAATGGATAGCGAATTCGTAACCGGAGAGATACTCTTCATTGACGGGGGTGAACACCTGAAATGATTATTCGAATTAAGGACCTGAGGCTCAGGACTATCATAGGCTTTAAGGAATGGGAGCGAGATAAGAAGCAGGATATAGTAATAAACATTACCGTATCCACTGACGCAGAGGCCGCAGCCAAGAGCGACGACATTTCTGACTCCATCGACTATAAGGAGCTTACGAAGAAGGTCATTAGCAGTGTTGAAGCTACGGACTTTAATCTCTTAGAACGCCTGGCCGGTTTTATACTGGATCTCGTGATGGAGGACGCACTTGTTAAGGAGGCGACGGTAGAGATAGATAAGCCGCTGGCGCTCCGTTTCGCAGATTCGGTCTCTATCGAGCTTACGAGGAAGAGATGAACAGGGCCATCGTAAGCGTCGGCTCCAATATCTACCCTGAAGAAAATATCGGTAAGGCGAGGGGCTTACTCTCAACCGACGAGCTCCTTAAGGGTGAGTCAGTCCTCGTACGCACAAAGCCGGTCGGCATCACCGGCCAGCCTGATTTCTTAAACGGCGCATTCTTAATCGAGACGGAGATGAAACAGGAGGAGTTACTAAAATACCTGAAGGCTCTTGAGACCTTTCTCGGAAGGGTGAGAGAGGGCGATAAGGACGGCCCTCGGAGCATAGACCTCGATATCATAGTCTTTAACGGAGAGATCGTTGACGACGATTATTATAAGTACGGCTTTGTAAGGCTCTCGGTCCTTGAGCTCGAACCGGGGCTTAAAGAAAAGTAGATTCTTTACTGTGAGAATAATTCGATCAAGGCGTCTATAACGCGCTTTTGCTGCGCCACTGTCATGCCCGAGCCGGAGGGGAGGCAGATTCCGGTCTCGAAGATACGGTCGGAGATACTCTCCTCGCCGTGGGTGAAGTACCCACACTCAGAGAATAACGGTTGAAGGTGCATGGGCTTCCATATGCGGCGCGCCTCTATGTCACGGTCGGCAAGCCACTTGATGACGTCTTCCGGAAGGATGGGACTCTTCCTCCTGTCTACCGTAAGGACCGATAGCCACCTTGTGGAGGTGCCAAATGACGCCTCCGGCATCCACTTTATGAAATCCACACCCGAGAGCGCCTCTGCGTAACGGGCAAAGACTTCTCTACGCGTTAAAACCCTGTCTTTTAGCACCTTTAGCTGGCCGCGCCCAATGCCTGCAAGTATGTTGCTCATCCGGTAGTTGTAGCCCATTACGCTGTGCTGATAGTACGGTGCGCTATCACGCGCCTGAGTCGAGAGGAAGCGGGCGCGCTCGATTAGCTCACCGTCGCTTGATACCAGCATGCCGCCGCCGGAGGTGGTGATGATCTTATTACCGTTAAAGGAGTAGACGCCAAGCGCTCCGATGGTGCCACTCGCCTTTTTTTTGTATGTAGCCCCGAGTGATTCCGCCGCGTCTTCGATTACCGGCACGCCGTAACTCTCGCATATCTTTCCGATGGGGTCCATGTCGGCGCTTTGACCGTAGAGGTTTACAACTATAACGGCCCTGGGTAGTCGTCCCTTTTCCTCGGCGTCTTTAAATGCCGCTTGAAGGCCCCCCGGCGACATATTCCATGTTTCGGGCTCAGAGTCTATAAATACAGGCCTTGCCCCTTGATAGAGAATAGGGTTAGCGCTCGCTACGAAAGTAAGCGAAGAGCAAAATACCGTATCGCCTGAAGCTACCCCGAGGAGTGATAACGCAAGGTGAATAGCCGCAGTGCCTGAGCTAAGCGCTACGGCATGCTTTGCACCGACCTCTGCAGCAAGCTCCTTCTCGAAGTGATCAATATTGGTTCCTACCGGGGCTATCCAGTTATTATCGAATGCTTCGTCTACATATGTCTGCTCGAAGCCGCTCATGTGGGGCAAAGAGAGGGGGACGCAGTTATCCATCTCACGGCGAACTACTATGGAGATGGGATGGTTATTTTTATCGACGAGCGGCAGGTGGTCGATAGAAGCGCCGTTCATTAACCTCATGGCCTCTTTAGGAGAGATGCCGACCCGTCCTACCTTCGGCTCCTGATCATCAAGCAGTTCAAGGGTATCGTCAAGCGTATGGCCGGAGATGAGGAGCCTTCGTATGTCGCCGTCGGTAACGGTACGGTGAAGGCGCCCCTCACCGTCTACCATGAGCGCTATTCCAAATGCTCCTTCGTCGATGACCTTAAGAGCGCTGGCAAGTGTAATCGACTGCTTTATAATAATCTTATCGGTCTTTATCACTTATATCTTCCTCGCCGGTACTCCGGCTACAGTTTCGTTTGAAGCGACATTCTTATTTACTACGGCTCCGGAGCCGATCACGGCCCAATTACCTATGCTCACCCCGGGGAGTATCACGGAGCCGCTCCCGATAAGCACGCCATCTCCG
>JAJCZG010000037.1 GCA_029262475.1 Deltaproteobacteria bacterium | reverse complement strand
TGTGGCCCGCATATCCGAGTGCCAGCTCCTGGATAACTTTGCATGGGCCTTCTCTCCTTCGATCTCCGCAAAGAAGGGTATGGTATTAGGCGATTCACTGATGACGAGGTTCTTTAAGGCCGCCCAGATATCGGGCTGGCTACGGAGGTCCTGGGTCTGGCTCCGTGCAGTCCCTTGCATCCTGGACCTTACAAGAGGCCATTTATTAAGAACGTCGTCTGCTTTAAGCTTAGCAAAGGGTATGATCGGGTCGAAGCGTACCTTGATCTCAAGAGTTGCTAACTTTCTCTGCTCGTCTGTGCGGCTTCTCTCCTTTTTTATTTTAATGACCTTGCAACCGTAGAGAAGGCCGTGGCTCTCAGCCACCCAGAAGAGGATATAGTCGCCTGCGGCAGTACCCTTCGGCACTACCCAGGTGGTAGTTGAGCCTGGCTCCTTTGTTAAGAGATCGACGCCGGGGTTTTTGGTCGGCGTGCCCGAGGTGAGCCAAACCTTGGGTTCTAGATTAGGAACGGTTTCAGTGGGTGAGTCTTCGGCTGGAGGAGGCTCATTAGCGTTAAGATCGTGTCCTTCTACTTCTGGTGGATTTTCCGAATCTGTGGTCTTGTCTTCTTCGGTACTTTCATCATCGCCGGAGTTTGGTATTTTACTTTCTGGCGGTGCTTGCTGGCGGAACTCTTCATAATCAAACTGTTGTGGCGAGTCTACATCGGTTTGCTTGACCTTAACGTCTGGTAGGGACCATATAATACCTTCGAGTCCATGTGCCATATCAAGCCCCTTTGCCAAATTCATACCCTTAAGTGAAGAAAGGCCGCCAACACCTGTAAAGTTTGCATCTGTAACAATGGCATTTGTGAAATTAGCATTACCGAGTTGAGCTTCACTGAGGTTTGCCTTGCTAAGGTTTGCTCCATGGAGGTTTGCTTCTCTGAGGTTTGCTACAGTAAGGTCGGTTCCACTGAGGTCAGTTTTACTAAGGTTTGCTTTGCTGAGGTTTGCTCCACTGAGCCTTGCTCCACGAAGGTCAGTTCCGCTGAGGTTGGCTACACTGAGGTTGGCTCCAGTCAAGATCGGTGTGAGGTCAGGGTTGTTTTCCCGATAACTGTTCCACGCACCAGCGCCCTGCAAGAGTATATTAAGCAACTCTTTACTTGAGAATGCTTCCCCTGTGTCAGTTTTACTCGGCATACGCGTATCCTCTCCGGGCGGATGGGTTTAGATGGAGCAAGAGAAAAAGATTCAAAGGATAATATCAAAGGATAATATCAAAGTTGAAGAGCCTTTTTTAAATATACCCCTTTCGTGAGGCGGATTCAACGGCTTTCTAAGCCCTTCGTTCCCCCCGGCGCTAAGCTCCGGTTCAATTCCCGAGCGCAGTATCCCCTGGATACAGATTAAGATTCAAAGAGAGTTGCCGATATAAAAGGTATATGTATGGAAGAAGCCGTGTGTTCACAGCAGTAGACGGGAGAGAGAGCCATGGAGTCGGTAGCCGATAACAGAGGCATACTAAAGAACCAGATAAATAAACTCGTAAAGCTTTCGACGATTCCGGTGATGCTTGAGCGTATTACAAGGGTGGCGGAAGACCCGGATTCCTCAAGAGACGAGCTCGTAAAGGTCATTGAACACGACCAGGCGCTCGCCTCAAGGGTGCTTGAGATGGCAAATGCCGCTTACTACGGGCAGAGGCGTAAGATAGTTACGCTAAAGGGCGCGGTGGGGCTACTGGGCTTTGAGACTATTAAGTCGCTCGCCATCTCATCGACAATCTTCGCCACGCTTTCAAGTGGAGCCGGGGAGAAGGTCACGGAGTTCTGGAACCACTCCTTCGAGGTGGCCAAGACTTCCATGCAGGTAGCGGAGAAGACGAAGCTCATAAGGCCGGATGCGACATTTGTCGCCGGGCTCCTGCACGATATCGGAAGGAGTATATTCTACCAGTTCTTTGGCGACGACTATTTAAGGCTCTCTGAGGAGAGCGAAGACCTTATGGCCGACGAGGTCAGGCTCTACGGGGCTTCGCACGCCTATGCGGGCTCATGGTTCGCGGATAACAGTAACTTCCCCGAAGACCTTGTCATGGCCATAAGGCTCCACCATACGCCGGGCTCGTATATCCCTGGCGAGAACTCGTACCTTCTGCCCGTAGTCTATCTTGCCGATTATATTGTAAGCGAGGATGGAGAGGGGCCGGGCGTGGACAAGGTCTCTTCCCCCGAGCACGACAGGACGCTTGATCTTCTCCACTTGGACGATGCGGGACTAGTCGAATTAAGGGAAGAACTAAAGTCTACGAGGGAACAGACGACACGCTATTATATAGGATAATATCAAAAAATACTTCCTGACCCACTGAACTTCTCACCGGACATTTTATCTCCTTTAGTAGCCGCTCCCTGAGGCGGCTCTTCAAAACCCACTGCCTTGACAATTCGTCAGAGGAGCTCCCGGTAAATCACCCGAGTCTGCATTTAAGTATCGCATAGCGCTCAGGAAACGATATCGAGCCATGACCCTTGCCTCGCATTACAGAGGTATGGTAAGTTCCGTAGTAAGGATACTCATACATCGTTTCTTCTCCGGCTTATCCTTTTAAGCGCTTACGGGTTTACTTTACGCGAGAACCCTTTCCGGCCATAATAAATATCAGGAGGCACGCATGCTTACGACCATTGATACCATCATCGCTATCGCACTCGTCTATATGATCCTAAGCATGGCTAACAAGTTCCTCATGAGTTTTTTTAAACGTTTTATCGGGTTAAAAGCAGGAGCCCTGTCAAAGGTGCTAGGTAAGCAATTCTTCCCGGACCTCTCCAAATACCTTAAGGAAAAAGATAAGATAAAGGAAAGCGGCTTCATCGACGACGCAGTCACCGGCCTCATAGGATTTAAGAAGAAGGATGTTGCCTCGGCCATCGAAGCTGCGAAGAATATCGAGACCTTTATAAAGAAGGAGAATCTGGACGAGATAGCCGGCTTGCTGGGGCTTGAATCATCTTGCCTGAACCCGTCGGAGATGAGGCTTAATGCCTCCAAGTACAGAGACGCGATAGAGGCTAAATATAACTCGGCCATGGAGCAGGTCAAGGAAACCTACACAAGTAACCTCAGGTACTGGGCCATCGGATGCGGACTTCTCATCGCCGTTGCCGTTAATGCCGATTTTATAGTTATCTATTCCTCGATATCGAATGACGCGCAGCTTAGAGATTATCTAGTTGAGTACTCGGGAGAAACCGGGAGAGTTATAGCGGAGAATAATAAAATAATCGACGAGTTCGAAAAGACAATGAAGGCGGCTACCCCGGAGACGCAGGCTAAATTGCTAAAGATCAGAGAGCAACAGGAGAAGCTTCAACTCATGATAAAGCCCCTTGAAGAGAGCGGTCTTAAGCTCGGCTGGACGATGAAGGAGTGGAACGAGAATACCTGGGCTGGCGGCTGGTTATTTTTGAAAAAAATGATCGGGCTAGCCATATCAGGGCTGCTTATAGGCTTTGGTGCGCCCTTCTGGCACGACCTCTTAAGAAGCGTTGCGGGGATTAAGATGGTGCTAACAAAGAGAGGCAGGTGAGAAGGTCTAAAGGTATCCGACGAAGACTAAAGCCACTCCAAAAGGGAGGCTTTACGGGAGAGACGCACTTTCTGCGCGCCTCCCCCGTATAACCAAGGCAGTCTTTTTTAGAAGACAGAGGTAGCTTTTTTAGACGGGTGTCTCTGCCGTTGGCTGGGGCGCTGTCGCTACGCTACCGGCGTCTACCTGCGGTACGGGCGGCTGTGTGGCTGTCGGCTGAGTGACTACTGCCGGTGCGGGCGGTGCCGGTGCTCTGTGGCGGTTATCATGATCTCCGTCTATCCTGTTATGATGATCGTCGTCATCATCATGGTCGTCATGGTCGTCGTCATGCCCGGACGCGTCTTCGATTATTTCTTTTAATTCATGCAGAAATTCTTCTTTTACGAAGTGAACCAGCTTGTCCATCGCCTTGTTCGGATCCTGCTCTTCGGCTATCTCTTTAAAGAGCTCGTCCATAAGCTCGAAGAGCTCTTCCTCTATTTTTCCGAGATCGACGCCCATACCGGAAACAGTGCTGCTCATCTCGTTTATGAGGTCGAGCGTGCTGCCTAGCGTTATAACGCCTGGCTCCTGTGGGGCCGGGGTCGCTGCTCCCTGTGGGACAGTTGCTCCACCTGTAGTTGCGGGCGCTCCCTGAGGGGCGGCTGTACCGTCCGGGGCAATGGCGCCGGACGGCGGAGCTGGGGCGGCTGTGCCGTCAGCGGGTAGAGTCCCCGGTGCCGCTGCGCTCTGGTGCGTAAAGCTAAAGCTCTGTGAGTGCGACATCGACGCGCTAATGGAGCTTATCGTGCCCGAGCCTGTGCCTCCGGCATCGAGTATGCTGGCGAGTGCTGTGTCCACGTCTCCGTTAAAGAATTCTGTTGCCATCTTATCGACGGTCGATGCGACAAGCGCAATATCAGCCCTCTCCTGCTCGCTAAGCTCTCCCTCAACGGAGATGCTCATGGACTTGCCAGAAGAGAGGCTGAAGGTCTCTATACGCGCACTTGTCGATGTGCCGTTAATCGACCCGCTGGAGTTATAGACCTGATAACTTGCCTGACGGTCAGTGCTGCTGGATAATGTCACCCGGTCGCCATCTCCGGTTACCAGGGTAACATCCGTGCTTCTCTGGTCTCGCCAGGAGAGCTTGCTGCTGTAGTTCTCCCCTAGAGTGGAAAGACCTGTGCCACCGGTTCCACCCGGTTTGTTCCCGAAGCCGTTTAAGCCAATAAAAGGCGCCAGGACGTCGCTTGTGATATTCATTTCCTCCTCCTCCTTGAAAAAGTCATGATATTTGTTTTTTGTCTACTGTTTATTTATCGGGCAAATAATAGAGAACTTTAGTTATTCTTCTAAGTAGTTAGGGTTTAATGCGCCATATTAGCTGAAAATTGTCGTATTAAGCCCGGTTTTACGAAAGAGAGATTATATTGTCAAAGATTATCAATGAGGCTTTGAATACTCGGGGACCCGAGCTTCTTAGGAGGCTTACTGAGACTGAAGGGAGATAATTTATTGAGAGCTTCCATGTAGTGTTGTCGTCCGGCGGATAATGCTATATAATAGTTTAAAGAGGATGGTTCTTTGCTATTCGTATTTCCGGTTCATATGGCGGGATGGTTTTAAGCGTATCCGCGCCTCCGCTTAAGGAGGTTTGATATGGCTATGAAGGATATGTGGGTAAGTAGAACCCCAGGTTTTATTCTACTCACTTTGGTTCTCTTCGCGCTCAGTGGCTGTGCGGCCTCATACAGCGAGATGGCCTTAAAGAGCGGTGAGATAGATACCGGTACTCACAGCGTTGCGCTCTTTACCGTTGTGACGAAAAACGAACTCAAGCCTGAGCATATCCCCACCCTCCGTACGCTTCGGCTCAGATCAGTTAGCGGGAGGTATTACCGTTTTCGCTTCGATAGGCCAGATGAGGCACTTAGCGCATACCTGGTAAGTATCGCGCTTCCGGCGGGTCGTTACACGTTGCTCGCCTTTGACGGAGAGAGTAGCTTTTACCGTCTAAGGGGCCGCTTTACGGTACCTCTCTATCTGGACTTCGAGCTTAAGGATAATTCGATAACGTATCTTGGGCGGATTCATGCCAATAACCGGAAGAGGGGTAAAGGCGAACGGAGATCCGGCCCACTGCTTCCGCATATACACCAAAAGGAGAGCGGTTTTGCCTCTGGCACCTTTGACGTGACGGTCCTTGATAAGTACGACGGCGAGATAGAGGTCATAAAAGAGAGGTTTCCTTCCGTAGCCGGCTTTAATATAGAGAAGGCCGTGATGGTCGGCGTTGACGATATCCAGGAGAAGAGCAATGCACCCGGGGCCGGGGGTGAGGCAGGGGAGATTGGTAGCGGAGATTCGCCGGACGATTATTAGTTTCCAGCGCGCCTGAAGGTGATTTTATTTCAAGTCTTTAGAAAAAAGGATTATATCTAAAGAATGGATAAGAGGGAGATACTGGAAAAGTTTGACTTCTTTGCCGACGCGGACAGGGCTAGGCGGCAAGAGATAGAGGAAGGCGCCAAAGCGGTTAGTCTCTCTCCGGGAGATTTCTATTTTCACGAAGGGGATGTGTGCAGCAGTGTTGCTCTTATCGGAAGAGGTGATGTCAGGGTCTATAAATCAGGAGAATCCGGCAGAGAGATAACCCTCTATCACGTTCGTTCGGGCGAGACGTGCTTTCTTACCGCCTCATGCTTACTTGCGAATATCGATTATCCGGCTTCGGCCGTGGCCGACATAGAGACAGACGCTCTGCTCTTCTCTTCGTCGCTCTTTCAGGGGTGGCTCGGTGACGACAACCTGGTGCAAAATTTTATCTTTAAGACCCTCTCGCTTCGTATCTCGGAGGTGATGAGCCTTATAGAAGAGATATGTTTTAACAAGATGGACAAGAGGCTCTCCGAGTACCTCCTTCAAAGATTTAAAAATGACGGATCTCTTGTGCGCGAGATAGAGTGCACGCACGAGCAAATAGCCCTCGAGCTAGGTTCGGCCAGAGAGGTTATAAGCCGGATACTCCAGGAGCTGAAGCGTTCCGGGGCCATAGAGCTTGCAAGAAAGAAGATTACACTTAAGGATATCGATAAATTAAGCGCGATGATAGATACTTAGATTTCTTTTAGTGACCAAGTCACAGACATTTTACCGGCCAACCGTTATCTTTTATATATGGTTTTTATTATACATATATTAAAATATTAAGGAGGTTGGTCATGAAGAAAAATCTCGGCAAGGCGGACAAGGTAGTGAGGCTTCTTATTGCATTAACGGTTTTTAGCCTCTTCTTTTTATTGGATGGAAACTTGCGTTACCTGGCGGTAATAGGGTTTGTTCCTCTCTTGACCGCATTGGTCTCGATATGCCCGCTTTATTCCATCTTTGGAATTAGTACATGCAAAAGATCCACATAAAAAGTTCTGGAAGGAGTATTTAGGTATGATGAGACTATCCGTGTTTGCTCTACTCGTTTTCTTATTAGCCGTAGCTCTCATGGTGGATATACCGGCTATCGCCGGTTATGACGCAGGAGAGCCCGGAACTGCAGAGGAGAGTTTTAGCGATGTCATAAAGCTCAAGGGTACGCCTGCGGAGGGAGAGATCAATGCGATTGCGAAGCTTTTAGTTCCTGGCAGCGCAATAATGTCAATTGATTTCGGAAAAGCTAGCGGGGAGTTCTGTATGCTGGAGTCGAAGACCAGGGATTATATGATCCACTTTTCCAGAAGCCCGGAGAATACAATGGAAGATATAATTTATTTTATCGATCCGGATACATTTGTAAGCATGGGGCTTCGCGTCGAGGAGCTTACCGCTCATCCAGGTGTGCTTGGCGAGATGGTGCCCCTTAAGTGGTACTATTACGACGGCAAGGGCATCGAGCCCCATCACGGGAAGAGGCTCGGTAAAGAGTTTCTCGTTATGGCCATAGATGTCAAATAGGGTTTACTTCTCAGCCCTTGAGCGCCGCCTCCGCTTAGCTTAGAACGCCATTTGATTTAGCCCCTATATCCTGAGGGACTTAAATAAATTTAATCCTTCGATTTGCAGTTTTTAATTTTAAGATGATAACGTAGAGACAGGGAAGATTATAAACTTACAGTAAGTAACGGGGCCGAGAGTGCCCTGGCTTTGGAGGCACAATGAATAAATTACTAAGCGTTACACTTGCAGTGGTACTGATGGGCTCCGTCTTTTCCTGTACTTCAATCGACACGCGCACGGAGAAGGGGACGGCCACCGGCTCGGTCGTCGGCGCTGCCGCAGGCGCCGTCCTTGGTCAGGCCATCGGAGGGGACACGAAATCAACTCTCTGGGGAGCGGCCATCGGAGGGGTTGTCGGGGGGATCGCCGGGAACAGGATTGGTTATTACATGGACCGGCAGGAAGACAGGCTCCAGGCGATAGCCGCAGAATCTCGCTCCCTCAGCACAAGTAGAAACAGGGACGTCCTCACCGCGACCTTCAAGTCGGATGTGCTCTTTGACCATGATTCAGCCGCTATGAAGCCAGGGGCCTTCGTCGAGATCTCGCGGGTGGCGAATATGCTAAACGATTTTCCGGAGACGGTTATAAGGGTTGACGGTCATACCGACTCAACGGGTGGCGAGGAGTACAACCAGCGTCTCTCGGAGAGGCGTGCGGAGGCCGTAAAGAGGGCGCTTATCCAGAGAAACGTCCATCCCGACAGGATAGAGTCCCTCGGATACGGAGAGTCTCAGCCGGTGTCGTCGGTTAACGCGCTTAACCGACGGGTTGAGATACAGATCGTTCCGGTAATATTATAAAACATAATGATGGTTTTAAGGTACTACTCCCTTGTCGGCGTAAGACGGCGAGGGAGTAGTATGACATGAAAGAGACATATGAGACGTTACCCATACGGTCTCTTGATTCGGTGGAACTCCTTGTTATCCGTAGAAAAACTCCCGCTTGCTTTCGTCATAAGTCTCCCGCCGCTACGGCGATCACTCCTTGCCGCGCCAGGCAAATCCCCCGCAGAGCCGCTACGTAAAAGAACCCGCGCTCAACTATCCTTTTCAGGATAGCGCAAGCTCTCCCCCGGTGCCTAAGAGGCATATTTTTTAAGGATTATAAGTCGGACGGGCCTTTACTGCGTAATCAGCGAATCCAGCACATTGGAGATGACATTCGGCATCGGGTGGTCGAAGCGTACTCCGACACTCTGCTCGTGATCCTCTCTCCTTGTCCATATGACCCTTGAGAGGACCTCATAATACTTGTCTCTCCCGAAGTTCCATCCGATGCTTAGAGTTTTGCCCTCCATTACATCGGAGTGGGTCTTAAACATTAGTCCGATGCTGCTCAGGTTCTCGGTGGTGGCGTTTAGGAATGGCATACTAGTGCCGGAATCATCCATCGTCTCCGAATTTCTGAGCCTTATCTCTATGGGGCAGTTGGTCTGAAGCCGGAAGGCGATCCTCTTTCTGCTCTCTTCGGAGTCGCCGTGCTCTTCGAGTCGTCTCAGGCCCCTCAAAGCCATCGGGCTTGGGTGTGCCTTGCCCTGCTCCCATCGGTTTACGGTACAAAAGCTCATACCGAGTTCCCTGGCGAGCCTCTCCTGTGACCAGCCGAATCTTTGCCTTAACTCTTTAATTTTTTTGGGATCCATAACTCACCTTTCTAATTGAATTGATGGGTTCATAATGTTTTAGCTTGCCAGATGTATACCTTTAAGGTGATGATCCCCCGGCTCTCTTTAGAGAGCCGGGGGTATACACATTTGTTGGCCGACTATGGAGCAGGATTCGGGTTCGGAGATACTCCACCGAAGCCGTTCGGTGCATAATCTGTTGTAAATACCGGAAAAACCTCGCCGGCACCATTGTCCTGATATATAACGGAACCGCTGGCGGAATACAGGCAACCGCCTATCGTCGTGCCGCCTGGGATGGCATTGGCATAGCCTGCGCTGAGCAGAAGCGCCAGCAGGGGTAGTCCGAATATATATTTAAAGTACTGGTGCATAGCTTCCTCCTCCTTAAGGTACTTACTCGAAAGCTATCTGATGTAGTAAGTGGTCGAAGTGTTTTGTCTGGAGCAATTAATGTGTTGCAGAAAAAATGGCGTCCTCTATTATTAATTAAGTTTCAATATACTTCTCCCGGCGACCACATGTACTGCGCTACAGGTAAAATCTTAAATCACACTTCCTTCACCAGATTACTTTTTAAGACGGTTATTAAAATATTTCTGAAAATAAAAAAGGCCAACATCGTTAAGACACCATTCACGGAACGGTGCTTTGATGTTGGCCTACTTTCAAGACAGCTAGAGGTTTTGTTAAGAAGACCTCTCTCTGATTGACTGTGTGCCGGGTAACTTGTCTAGACGAAAGGGCCTGTTCTATCTTTATCGGCTCTAACCTGACTGGTTATATGGATATCGCTATAACCTTTCAAGTCATCTGTCCATTGCAAGAAGCCCATATATAATATTTTTAGAGACTATGTTAATCGTTAAGCTATATATAGTTAAATATTTTATTAACTTATATCATTCTTTATAGATATTGTCAAGAGAAACTTCTTGCAGATGTCAAATTGATTTGCGATTCCGAGATTTCGAGAGGTGAGAAAAAAGTTGAAACCAGGGTGGAGATTAGAAGGCTTTAGTAATTATTGTAAGACGTAGCGGCAAACGGATTTGCCGTCTTCCTGTGGCGGTAGCGGTGTCTGGGAGTGCGGTTACTTTATCTTCTTTATCTTCTTTTCCATGGTAAAGACAACGATGTGTTCTCCGTTTGTCGTGCTCAGGTCGGAGTGGAAGTGACTTACCTTTATTCCGATAATTTTCTCCAATACATCAAATAGATACGGGGTTGAATTCTCAAGCATCGTTCCCCTTACCCTCTTTATAAGCTCTACGCCGCCCTCCTTTTTGACCATCTCCTTTTCGGCCTTTGTGAGCGTTCCTTTGAGCCTTACGCATATTATATCATCTATTATATAAGTCTTTACTTCGCGCGGACCTCGGCCCATATATTCCCTCTCAAAGCTGACAATTGCTTTGCTTATCTCAGCTTCAAGTTCACCGTGGGTTTTGTGTGTCTTGTGTGGCATATACGATTCTAAGGAGCGTGATAAAGGTAACTAACACTAAAGCGTTGATATAAACTATTTTATAGAGCAGGCATGATTGATGTTATACGAGGTGTCGAAAGACATATGGATGAACGTATGTAAACAATATAAGCCAATATCTTTTTATTATAGCACATTTTTCTTCATATTACGCCTTCAAAGTGTTTATGTCAAGGGGCACTCTATAGTAATACTACGCTCTGCCGGTAAGAGAAGGGTTCTTCTCGCTCGATGAATATTTTAGTCTGTTTTTCGAGATAAATATACGAAGCGTTCTGTAAAATGCTTTGTTTAGCCGGTTAGCAGGTATTTAACCCGGAGCTATACAGGAACTTCGGACGATTAAATGGTGGAGGGTCCATCACTTGGTACTTGATTGGCGCGCTCCTGATGTGATAAATTTTTAGTAGAAAGAGGCAAGTCTTATAAACCACCAATTCAGGTACTTCCATGGATGAAAGCAAAGAGAAAAAACTTCCTGACTTTATGGTATTTGTAGAGCGAGGCTGTTTTGTGATGGGCGATACTTTCGGCGAAGGCGGATTAGATGAAAAGCCGACGCACGAGGTATGCGTTGATGAGTTTTATATATCAAAATATCTGGTAACGCAAAAGTTCTGGAAGAAGGTCATGGGCGCGAACCCTTCGAGCTTCTACGGCTGCGACGACTGTCCGATCGAGAGTGTCGGGTGGGAGGATGTCCACGATTTCCTGGAGAAGCTGAACGAAAAGACGGGCATGGAGTACCGCCTGCCAACAGAGGCCGAGTGGGAGTTTGCCGCCAGGGGTAGAGGTAAGAGCGAGCGGTGGGCCGGTACGAACGAAGAGTCCGAGCTTGGCGACTACGCCTGGTACAGCGAGAACTCAGAAGGAAAGACTCACCCCGTGGGACAGAAGAAGCCCAACAGCATCGGGCTCTATGATATGACTGGAAACGTCATGGAGTGGGTTCAGGACTGGTACAGAAAAGACTACTACCAGAAGAGTCCAAAGGAGAACCCTTCGGGCCCGGAGAGTGGCGTAAGGGGGTGGATATACGGAGCGCAGAGGGTGCTTCGAGGCGGTTCATGGGTAAACGGCAAGGAGTTTGTGCGTGTCGCCGACAGGTATAAGGTCGAGCCCGCAGACTGGAACGACGACTGCGGCTTCCGCCTAGCCGCCTCCGTTAAGAAATAGGCTTTCTTAGCCTGAGTAACTGTTATAAGGTCGAGCCAGCAGACTGGAACGACGACTGCGGCTTCCGCCTTGAGGTCTTTTTATACGCCGAGTAGCAGAACCCTCCGTTTGATAGAGGGTCGGTAGCATCGTCACCGCTTCTACGTCAAAACCTTGGAAAAACCCTAAAGCCTGGTCTTCTCACACCTTATATTTACCGGAGGCGGCAGCTTTTGCTTCGCCACTTTTATCCGACCGGTACTTCACAAGCCCAGCTCGTCCCGTGGTTTCCCTTAACCGAGGTAGGCCGAGGCCTGTCCGTTTATGGATGCGCTCGTCTCCTTTGTGACCTCTTGGACCATCCTCTCCAGCGCCCTTATTACCGGCGTCTTTAGCGCGGGCTTCAAGATGCGCACGTGCTGGAAGGTATTAAGGAGCCTTCCGGCTGTTGACGGATTTATCGCCGCTAGCTCTATTACTTTACCGGCGACCCACTCTATTCCGCGCTCCGTCCAGACCATCTTGTTATTTCCTGCCATCGAGAGGAAGAGAGCCCGATTCCATGTGGGCTGCATGATGTCGAATGTAGAGCGCTCCTCTTCGGCTTTTATCATATCGAATACGTCTTCATTGGTACCCGACGACACTACGCGTAGATAGTTTGCGTAGCCGCTCAGATGCGTGTGCCACTCACTGTAGGTATCTTCAAGTACGGCACGCCTCTCCGGGGCGGAAGATCTATTAAGGAGTATAAGGGCCGCCACGCGTTCCGTCGGAGTAGTCGCCTCGCGCAAGTAGGCGAGGATGAGTGAGTGGCTCTCCGGGGTGTCGTCGCATGTAATGAGCTCAAGGAGCAGGTTTTTCAGCATACGCTTCTCAATGCCGGAGCTTATCTCTTTGCTGGATATTACCTCAGAGCCTTTGGAGGTCGGAGAGGCGGGTATAGAGTTAAACTCTTTTACGAGCTTATTTCTGTAGCGCGTGTTTATGGCCGAGACAATCCGTTCGCGCGCTATTACCTGTTCCTGATAGAAAGCCGTATACCCCCTGTCGAGCGGTTGTTCGTCTATACGGAGGAGATAGGCTTTAATCGCGGGAGAAAGCCCGTCGAGCGTTATGAACTCACCATAAATCTCTAGCCACTCGTCGTCGATTGCTGTATTCGGGTTTTCTATTAACGCACACCTTACCCTGTCTGTGAGCTTACGCATAGCGTCCACACGGTTATAGATATTCGGGTCGAGGCGGCTCTGAAGCTTAAGGGCTTTGGTAGCGGCTCCGGTAACTTCGAATGTTCCGTAAAAGGAATAATCGCGGTTTATGGAGGCAAAAGCCGGCGCCTCGGAGAGACCGCTTATTTGAAGCTCTGATTCGTAATCTTTTAAGATGAATACCCGAGTAGAGCCGTCGATATCAGTTCCCTCAGTGCTTACGAGCGAAAGCTCTATCGGTATGATAAAGGGTTTCTTTCCTTTCTCCTCCTCCTGGCAAAACTTTATAGTGTATCTCTTTTCTTCGGCGTCGTAGCTGGTCGTAGCCGTTACCTTCGGGTAACCTATGCGGTAGAGCCACTCGCGCTTGAACCCTTCAAGCGAAGTTCCCGTAACCTCCTCGAAGCAGGCGAAGAAATTGTCGGTATCGGCATTTAAACCCCGGTAGCGGTCGAAGTAGAGGGTCTTGCCTTTACGGAACGCAGCTCTGCCGATGAGGAGGCGTAGCATCCTTATAACCTCTGCGGCCTTAACGTAGGTTACGCCGTCTATTAGCTCGTCGGGCTCGTTAAAACCCTCCCTTACTATCCGGCCAAAGTGTCCCGCATCCTCTATGGCGAGCGGGCCGAGAAGAGGAGAACGTATTGATTCCACCTGGTTAAGGCGGACAAAAGCCGGGTCGAACTGGTCGGCCATGAACTGCCTCTCCACATCAACAGTATAGGCTTCGTTTAGCCATACGTCGAATGGGGTATCCATCGTCGTCTCGCTCCCGCACTGGTTGTGCTCGAACTCGTGCACTATTACGGCGTGGGCGTAAAGGAGGAGGTGGTCCGGGGTATGGTCGGTTACGAGGGCCGCGTCGGTTACGATGGTGGTGTTCCCCAGGTTCTCCATCCCGCCGAAGTTGGATTTGGTCATGCATATCGTGCGGTAGGTGTCGAAGGTATATTCGTAATCCTGCGTCTTTTCTATCCATAGTACCGATTCTTTAAGTATCGCCATAGGTACTCTCGCCTCTTCCACGGAGCCCGGGGGGACTAGGTACTCTAGCTTTACTTTTTGCCCGGAGGGGTAGGTTGTATCATCTGCGAGGCTATCCCACGTGCCGACGCATACGAGGAAGAGGTATGGTGACATGGGGATCGGGTTATTATAGGTTATCACCTGCCTTGCGGGTTCTCCTTCCTTTAAAACTGGCTTACCGTCGGGGTTAGAGACGCGGTTTATGTTACCGTTACTTATGAGGTGTGTATAAGCGGCGTCAGCCTCTATCGTCGTCGTCATGGTGCACTTGGCGCGGCAGTCGTCGAATATGGGCATGATGCGCTGAAAGCCCCACTGCTGGCACTGAGAGACATACTGCTGCGGCGCGCCCTTGGGCGTAACGTCTCGGTATATGCCCTCTAGTATATGCTCGGAGGGGACGCAGCTTGTGCGAGTCCTTATGAAAAATGTTTCACCTGCGTTGACCTCACGGGGGAGTTTTATGGTGAGGCGGTTTTTATCTTTAAGGTAGTCGAATGTAAGAGTTTCGCCCTGGTCGTCACTCGGCCCACCACAAAGCTCCACGTACGATACTTCCAAGTCAGAGGCGTCGAGGGATAGTTCGTTTAGATCTCTTGCCGCCGTCATCTCAAGACAGTTTGTAGCCTCTACCGCACTCTCGGTGAAATTAAGATATATGGTCAGGTCATTTAATTTTACGGGGAGATCATCAAAGTCTTCTCGGGTATATTTAAAGCCTTTATTAGCCGTAGTATCAACGCTATCAGTCTTTGCCACAGAGTTTTCCTCCAAAGAGACCGGCCACCTGCGGCCTGGTCTCTACAATTAAAGTCAAAGGTTATTATGGTCCAGGTAAGGTCATTCATCTGAAGATAAAAACCATTAGATGATACCAGATCCGGAAAATTTTTACACTTGAAGATATGGAAGTAGCGTTAAAAAAGTAGAGCGACAGGACGGGGGCTAAGGTGAAGATCTGTCCGCTGTAGTAGTGTTAATATTTAGGAGCAAGAGCGCTCTTAGTGCTCCTTCGTCTTTAGTCGTCTACATCCGGAGCATCGCCCTTTTGCCTTAAGGCTCAGCCCGGGAGCAGTCTTAATAAGAAAATGGTTATAATAAGGAGCGGCTTCGTTTATAATGTAAAGACAGTTAGTTAACGATTCTATTGAGGGAGAGAAGTAATGTGCCTTGCAAGACCGGTAAGGGTCACCAAGTGCGACGGGGACTGGGTTGAGGTAGAAGACGATAAGGGGACTCACAGCGCTTGGTCCGCGCTACTTTCAAGTAAGGGCGTAAAGGTCGGGGACTACCTCCTCGTCCACGGTGAGCTTGCCATAAACACACTTCCGGAGTCCGAAGCGCTCAGAATAATAGAGATAATAGGAACGCTCGGAGAGCACTCCCACTAGAGAAGCCAGAGACCGGTATTTTTAATGGGTCGAGCAGGTGATGCAGGGGTCGTAGGCCCGAACTAGCATCTCCAGGAGGTGAGAGAGTTCCTTCTCTGAAGCACCTGGGTTCTTCTTAAGGAGTGCGGAGGCGGTCTCCTCGATGCTCGTAAGGTTCTGGACCGTCGGGGTGATGATATTCGCGTACTTTATTATTCCGTTTTTTCTTATGTGTACTTCATTATATAGCCCGCCTCTGGGCGCTTCGACAATGCCAATGCCCTTTAGCGGCGGGTCTTTGGGCGGCGGGACAACTGCTTCGTCGATACCTTCACTAAGTAGCTTCTCTATTATCCTAACCCCTTCGGTAAGCTCAGTTACCACCTCTATTGCCTGGGCGAGGTTATTATGGAATGGGTTTTTGAAGTCGATTTTTCCGATCAGCTC
>JAJCZG010000036.1 GCA_029262475.1 Deltaproteobacteria bacterium | reverse complement strand
TGGAGGGAAAGCATTGGATCGATATGTATCACAAATGTGGCTGTAGGTGAAGAAGCGTCTATATCAGACCCGACATGCTGAGTCGGTGAATCCTGGGTTAGAAGCTCCGGGAAGCGCTCTTCTATGGCTTCGAGCTCGCGGAAGAGTATGTCAAACTCTGCGTCCGATATCTCCGAAGCCGCCTCGACGTAGTAGAGGCGGTTATGGCGCTCTATAAGCGTCCTTAACTCTTCTGACCTCTTCCGCGCCTCGCCGATGCCTGTATTTTTTGTATGTTCATCCATGAAGATACATTTTTAGCACATATGAGGGGAGGGAATCAATTCCCATCTCGGCCAATACCGCATTAGCCGGGTTTTTTATTGACAAGCGCTTTGTTATGGTAGTACATTACAAAATTCTACTACCCGTTGACAATCAAAAAATATATGAATCATTTTATCACACTAACTGGTGTAATACCTTGTTTTAACTAATATTTATCCGGGAGCCAAGTAATATGTCCAACATCAAGCCTTTTAGAGCCGTTCATTACAATACCGATAAAATTGTAAATCCTTCGCTTGTCATGGCCCCGCCATACGACGTCATAAAGGGTACGTTTCAGGATACCCTCTATGGTCGCCACGAGGCAAATATCATCCGCCTTATCCTCGCAAAGAGAGATGAAGGGGATGTTAACGGAAATGAAAAGTACGACCGAGCCGCAGCGCACTATAAGGAGTGGCTCGGTAACGGCACGCTCGTTAGGGACGAAAAACCGGCCTTATACTACTATACGCAGGAGTACGAAGGCCCCGGAGGCGACAAGCTTACGAGGAAGGGTTTTATAACGCTAAAGAAGCTCGAAGAGTTCGGAAAGGGCGGCATGCACCCGCATGAAAAGACCTTATCCGGCCCCAAAGCCGATAGGCTCAAGCTTATGAAGGCCTGTTCGGCCAATTTTTCCTGCATATTCTCCCTCTACTCGGAGCCCGACACCGCCCCTGAGTATAGGGTCTCGACCTTGATCGAATCGGCGGCCACAGGAGCTCCTTTTATAGTTGCCACAGACGACGACGGCGTTATAAACAGGGTCTGGATTGTTAGCGACGAGGAGGTCGTAAAGAGTGTTGTGGAGAGGATGGAGTCTAAACCGCTCTTCATCGCCGACGGACACCACCGCTACGAGACAGCTCTAAATTACAGGAATTTCAGGCGCGAGGCTGACGCTAAGGACAGCGGCGCGGACTACGTAATGATGTATCTATCGAGCATGGACGACGAGGGGATGACGATCTTTCCGACGCACAGGGTCGTCCACAGCCTGCCGCTCTTCGTCCCGGACCTCTTCCTTGAAAAATGCGAGGAGTATTTCTTTATTGACGAATTTTTCTTCGACGAGTCGATGGAGGAGATGGCCCGGGAGCGCTTCCTCAGTAAGTTGAAGGACGCTACCGACCGCTCCGGAGGCGGCGACATATCCTTCGGCCTGTATATGGCGGGCCGCGACTCCTACTACCTCTTGACGGTCAAAGGTCCGGAGATACTCGACGACTTCTTCGGCCCGAATGTGCCGGAGGTATACAGGAGGCTCGACGTAACCGTCCTTCACTCGCTTATACTAAATAATATCCTGGAAATAACCCAGGAAGCCCAGGAGAAACAGACTAATATCCGGTATGTAAAAAACATTGACGAAGCCCTTGGCGAGGCCAAAGACGGAGAATGTCAGGCGGTATTCATCATGAACTCGACGAGGATAGACCAGGTAAAGGCCGTAGCCGAGGCGGGGCTCGTAATGCCGCAGAAGTCAACGTATTTTTATCCTAAACTCCTTACCGGTCTTACGGTGAATTCTCTTGACGGAGATGAGTAAGGATACTGAGATAGACGGCTCCATTGAAAATGCCGGTGATTTTAGTAATAGAAGAGATAATGGGGCCGGTAAAATCGGCCCCTTTACTTTTTTAGACGAAGAGGAAGGACATAAACTCACAAGCGACCCGGTGCTCCTCTCTGACTTTATCGGTCCGTTATCGGAGGGCGATAATCTCCTCGATATCGGCACAGGCGCAGGCCAGATACTTCTCCTCCTCGCAGTAAATAACCCCGGAGCACGCCTTACCGGTGTTGAGGTGAGGGAGCGGGCCATAAAACTCGCCGAAGACAATATCAAGGCGAACGGCCTTTCGGACTCCGTTACACTTATACACTCGGATTACCGTCGGTTAAAGGAACTCCTGAAAAAAGAATCATTCTCAGTAATATCCTCCAACCCACCTTATATAAAGAAGAATCACGGGCGCACCAGTCCCTCTGAGGAGCGCGCTGCTGCACGCTCCGAGGTCTACGGCACCCTTGGTGACCTCCTTGATGTCGCAGACTATCTGATGAGCCCCGACGGAAGGTTATCTCTGATATTTCCCGTAAAAAGATTCTCCGAGCTATTAGTAGGGTTAGAAAAAAGGGGGCTAAAAGCCGTAAGGCTTTGCTTCATACATTCGCGGGTAGGCAAAAATGCCAGGCTCTTTCTGGTGGAGGCGCGGAGGCACGGTGAGCTTACCGTCGAAGAGCCGGTATTCCTTTAAAGTAATAAATCACCCTCTCAGCCAATAGCTCTGAGGAACGGGGGTTTTTTATTAATAGACCTTACTCTTTATCATGGCGGAGCGGATCTTCGCCTTTAACGCCGGGTCTTTTAAGACCGACACCGTAGCCTCGATAAAGTCCCGTTCTTTGGGCGTAAGCTTCCTCTCGGGTTTGTATTTCGACTTCTTTACCGGCGGCGGGCGCCATTTGGTAGCGTCAACCGTACCAAACCTGAAGACGATATCGCTAACCGCCTCTTCGCCCACTGCGGTATTTAGTTTATCCATTAACGCGCTCTTCTGGTAGAGGAGTTCGTTTAACCAGCTCTGGGAGCTGACGTGGACATAAAGTTTTTTGCCCATGAGCCTTACGGGCTCTGTACGCGCGGATATGGCTCCTCCGACGGCAAGGCTCCATGCCGTAAATATTCTGTATTCTTTTAGCTTGGATGTGATTGAGAGGTCTTTAAAAGAAGATGAGAGTACAACATCGGAGATTTTCACCGGGTCTTTTGAGCGGCCCTTCTTGCTTCTCACTCTTGGAGGCATATTATATCAGGAGGATATCGGGGCCCGGGCCTTCTTCTCCCTTATGGCCTTCTTATTTAAACGTGACCCTATTATCTGTCCGGCGACGGCTCCGGCGATTATTATGGGAATAATCTCATAACCGAGGCCGAAAAATTTTCTTAATAAGAAGATAGCCGGTATCGGCAGGTGGATATATAGAAACCACGCAATCGAAAACTTCTTCGTCGGCGCCCTCAGGTAACCGAATGGAAGGTTAATAGCGAGCGCGAATAACGTCACCTCGAAGGTACTTATAGCAATCTCAGGAAATGTCATAATCTATATATAATACCAGAATGGTCCTCTGTGTGTCAATCTAACTTTTAAGCCGGAGTTCGCCTGATCGTCGGAATTCGACTTAACTCTAGGAAACGTAAAGAAATTTAGAGGTGCAAGGAACGGCAAAAAACTCTAAGCGCTTTACTTAGTGATTTTATAACAGGGGCTAAGAGACCTCTATGGACGGTCAAGTCGCATGAGAGAGCCTTTTACTTGTAGTAGGCGGCGGTATGCTTTTTAATCTCTATTACTTCTTCGCGTAATCTCTCCAGGCCGTCGCTTTCCACTCCAAGTATCTTAAGTATCTTTTCGTGATCAGGAGAGCTTATCGAGTCAGACCCATAGCCATCGCTATTCTCGCTTACGACATAATCGGCGAGATAGATGACAGGAAGAAGATAGGAGTTCGGATCAAGCACATGGGCACCGGGTATGTGGTGAAGTCTGATAGCCATTATAAGCACTTCCGGGAAGCAGCACTTGTCGGCGAACCATGAGCCAACGTCTGCGTGAGACGCCCCGTAAAGCTCGTCTTCGTCTTGAATATGATCGGTGCTTCCCTCAAGGGCCGCTAGATATTCGTCCTTAAAGAGCTGATAGAGTATTGGCCTTCCTATGTCGTGCAGAAGACCGGCGAGGAAGGTAGCATCCGGCCTGATAAGGCCCGTAATATTGGCTATACAGACCGAGGCCCTCGCCACCTCAAAGGAGTGGCTCCAGAACTCCGTAATCTTATCACCGGAGTTCTGGGATAATTCACTGAATATGGTCCCCGTGACGGCAAGCTCCTTTACGGCTTCAAAGCCCATGAGGGAGATCGCGCTATTCAGGGTCATAATCTTCCTTGTTAAACCGTACTGAGCCGTATTGGCCATCTCAAGGACCCTTGCAGCGAGCGTCTGGTCATGCTCGATGACCTTAACAAGCTCATCCCTTGATGAGTCGGGGCTCTCGGCCACCGTCAAAATCTTTGCGAGCATTATCGGTATGCTGGAGAGTTTGACTATATCGTAGACCTGCTCCATCAGGTGATATCTCTTCTCACTGTTCATATGATGAGTTAACTGTGGAGTGTCGTAGTCGTACTCCGTAGATGCGGGTACAGTGGGGCGGTGTGTGCGCATAGTTTTTATGGTCAAGCTCCTTTTAATATCCCGAAACGACTGCTTCGATTAATGTTATTAGGAAAAATCCTCTTAATACGCTCTTCTCTTGTAAGTAAAAACACTCGGCCTCTATAGCGTTAAACGGCTAGACTGCTACTCACTCCCTGGCAGCGCAACATTTCTTGTGCTTTTTCCCGCTGCCGCAGGGACAAGGGTCGTTTCGCCCGACTTTAGGTTCTACTAGCCTTATCGTAGTCTCCTTTACGAATTCTTCGATATCGATCAGTTTGGCTAGCTCTGGGTCGATACTATCGTAAGCAGCCCTGCCTACCTCGCCAAACCGCTTGAATTTAATGAACTTCCTGATGCCGGTTATATAATCTATCGTCGCCCGGGCCTCGATCTTACCCTTCTTCTGGTAGGCGAGGGCACAGAAGAGATTCTCGAGGGCGAGACCGTATTCGGCCTTTCTTTCGTAGAAGGTTCCGAGGTTATGATAGCTCCTTGATATCTCTTTTACATCGTCGGCCTCGTAGGCCTTCTTCATCGCCTCGTTATATTTCTTTAACCCGGCATCGAGGTCTCCTTTACAGACCTGGAGGTGAGCGATGTCGTTTAACGTAGAGGCCTCTCTACTTTTATCGTCCTCAACCCTTGCTAACTTTAGGCATTTTGAGAATTTTTCCATGGCCCGACCAAATTTTCCATCCTGCATAAGGTGCAGCGCATCGTGGTGCGCCACCTCGAAGTCGTCCGGGGCTGCTTCGGCCTCCGCTTTAACCTCCGGTGACGGGGTCTCTTCTTCTGTCAACTCTTCTTTTTCTTTCAATTTGTTATTCTCCTCTATGTTTTTAGTAATATTATCAGTATCCAGGCGGAATTGGAAGAGATAAGGCGTAGATTTTCACCCCCCCTGCGCGCTCCAGGAGGCAGGAAGAGGCATTGCCTTAAAATCTCTACCGTATAAAACCCTCATACGGAACTAACAGATCAGCCCTCAGTGGTTTTGCGCCTTTATAAATAAAGGCTGATATGGTATATATTAGTTATCGACATTAACGTATATTCCTTCAATCGAACTTTCATCCTGAACTTTTATTAAAGCCCTGTTTCTCTTATCCTCAATAAAGCTTCGGCGGGAACTGTGAGGGCGGCGCGTCAAGGGGTGACGCGGGTCGCCGGGCTATAGCGGTAGTAAGAAGCCGCCGTCTCTTTAAATAAGTCGCAAGTAACCACGGCTCTACGCCAAATCGTCCCGGAGGGGAGATATTTGGATATTATGGATGAAGACAGACGGTCGGGAAGTGTCGGAGGGGAATTACCAAAGCTCACCTCATCGCCTGAGTTGGAGAAGACACTCTCGGAAGTAATCCACCGAAGCACGGGTATAGTTACTCGCGGTCACCAGTTACCAAATCTCGCCAAAACAATCGTAAGCGCCACAAGCCATTTTGGTTTCAAGAGCACTCAGGAATTCACTAACTTCATAAAGAATGCTCCACCCGACTCCGTGGAAGTGGAGTTCGTCATAAGCGCCATCACAGTTGGGGAGAGCTATTTCTTCCGTGATACGGAGCAGATAGAGTTTATCCGGGACGAGTGGCTTCCGCGTATTGTGGATGAGAAGCGCCGAGCCGGAGATAAGAGCTTAAGGATATGGAGCGCGGGAGCCTCAAACGGCCAGGAACCATATAGCCTGGCCATAATCTTAAGGGAGGCGATAGAAGACATACATGCCTGGCGCATACACCTCCTCGGTACGGATGTAGATACCGACGCCCTCTCAAGGGCCGTTACCGGCAGGTACGGTGAGTGGTCGTTTCGCTCTACCGACGAAGCGTTAAAGGCCATGTATTTCCTCCCCGACAATGGACACTTTATCGTAGGCCCGGAGCTTAAGGGGATGGTTAAATTTTCATACCTGAACCTTATAGACAATAATTACCCGTCGATACTTAGCGAAACGACCGCCATCGACCTGATACTTTGCAAAAACGTCTTAATCTATCTCGACCAGGACCTTACCGGCGGCATACTCGATAAGTTCACGGCCTCTCTTACAGACGGAGGGGTGCTCCTGCCTGGCCCATCCGACCATATTACCGGGAATCTGCCGGGGATGGAGCGATCTCGTTACTCCAACACACTCTACTTTAAAAAGAAAATGTTTGTTGTCGGCGGCGGCGGTGCTAAAGGAGAAGACAAGGCCCCGCCACGCCTGAGAGCGTTAGCGCCTGATGGGCTCGACAAGGATTATTACGAAAGGGCAACTCTCCTTCACAGGCGCGGCGAATGGCGCGCACTCACGGCGGCGGTCGATGAGCATACGCGCGCGTATGGCCCAAGCGAGGTGCTCTTAAGTATGAAGGCCAAAGCGCTCGCCAGTACCGGGGATTTAAAAGGCGCGCTAAAGACCTGCGAAGAGAGCGTCCATGCTGACCCCTCCGGGAAGCACAGCTATTTCTTAAAGGCGCTCGTGCTTATTGAGCTCGGCAGGGTAGACGAGGCGCTCACTGCCTTAATGAAAGTAATATACCTGGACCCGTACTTCATAGAAGCGCACTTTCAGATCGGCATGCTCCAGATAAGGGCCAACAGGCGAGAGGCCGGAGTTAAGAGCCTGAAAAACGCCCTGGAGATCACTGAGCGTGGAGACAGAGAAAGGTTCATACATATCTCAGGCGATATGACTTACTCGCGCTTCGTGGAGCTTCTAAAGAGTGAAATAAGCATATACGAAGAGTAACCGCACCATATCAGACCTGAACGGGCCAATTCCACCGGCACCCGGATAGAAGAGTGGCTAGACAAAAATCATCTCTATCACCCGGAACGCTTTTTTAGCAGAACAAACAAAATACTTATTACCGTTATAACGCTACGGCTGTATAATATGTTTATCAGCTCATTATCTGATCATCTGTATTTATGGACTACTGATGGGATTATTCAAAACGACTCGAACGCAAAATAAATCCCTGTAGGGAAGTGAGACCTAAGAAACCATGAAGCCGGTTCTTCAGGAAGAAACAACAGGGTGCGCCATAGCAAGCATTGCGGCTATAGCCGGTATATCGTACGAAGAAGCAAGGAAGATAGTCGGCGGCATGGGTATCACCGCCAAAGACCCGGCGCTGTGGTCGGAAACGACCTACGTACGCAGAATGCTCGCTAATCTCGATATCCAATCAGGCCGAAGGGAGATACCCTTTGCAGACCGGGAGTCGCTCCCGGAGTGTGCCCTGCTATCTATAAAATGGCATCTGGAGGACGGAAAGCCTTATTGGCACTGGGTCGTCTTCGTTCGCGAGGGAGAACGGCACTATGTCCTGGATTCCAAAAAATCTCTAAAAATGAATATCAGGACGGATTTAGGCCGAATGAAGCCAAAGTGGTATATAGAAGTAAAGGTTTAAGAGCGTACCCAAATGATGCCCTTTAAGGCAAAATGCATGGTGAAATTTACAGAAAGAGCGCTTACTCTGTTCTTTCTTCTCTTTTTCTTAACACCGGCGGCGGCCTTTGCAGACGAGGAGGCAAGTAACCGGGCTTACGTCACTGCAAGCGAATACGGACAATTCTACGCTAAATCCGTGCCGCATGAGTCGTACGGGTTAAAGGGGGTTACACGTGTCTACCGGGTTGGAGAAGACGAAGATACCCTTATTCAAAGTTACGGCTGGTACTCGACGCGCATCTTTATCGAAGGTTTTGGAGACACGGTATACGTCGTTCAAATGGGGCCGTGGCACCGAGGGCGCAGGGCAACTGCAACCGACCACGCAGTGGCCTTTTACAAGGGCGAAAGGCTCCTTAAAAAGCACTCGACTCTCGATATCGCCGGCGAGGAGGGCAATGTCTCCAGCTCGGTATCCCATTATACCGTCTTCTCAGGAAAACCCGTCTTCCGCCGTCCGTTTGCAATCAGCTTATATTCGACATTAAGACCCACAAAGGCGAAACCCTTTCCTTTGATACCGAAACAGGGCTTCTCATTGGCAAAACGGAAGAAAAAATTAAAAAACAGCTCTATGAGGCCGAGGTAAAGATAGCGAAGATAAAATGGCGCTGGTATGAAAGAAATCAAGAGACGCTTCCCGGCATTAACGACATCCTGATTACAGAAGAGCTATTAAGAAAAACTTCTCCAGACGACTTCCCAGCCTTACCCGAGGGGCACGTATTTATCCCGGATACTATGTGGAAGCCTGTGCGCATTGAAAAAGTGCTTAAAGACTGAAAAGACGATTGAAGGTAAGAGCGCGTAACGCTGCGTCATTTTTACAATGTTACTTGCTCTTCTTTTCGTAGCTTACCTGCCCCAAAGCCAATTAAACTCAGAATTACCTCCAGATTACGTAAAACTAGCGAATATTTAGACTTATCTTCGGCTTTGGCGCTTCGGTCTGCCGGTCTTTTAGAAAGTTTCACAAATGACGCCGAAGTTACTAAACTTATTAAGCAAAGCAGCCGATTAAAGAGATGGTGCGTTTGCGGCCAGATCACAGCGAGATATCGATGCCAGGCCGTGAAGGCGAGGGGAATAAGAAAAAGAATAGCCGATGGCGAGTAAGCCGCTTCTTTAATGATAATGGCCGGGGATTTACATGGAAGCGAGTGTGAGTTAGTAAAGGAGATAGCGTTAAGATGATTAAAATACTTATTGTAGAGGATTCAGACTCGACTGCAGAACTTTTAATCAATGTCCTTGAAAAAGAAGAGGATTTTGAGATAATCGGGAGGGCCAGGAACGGCAAGATGGCCGTTGAGATGGCGGCCCGCCTTACACCGGATATCATCACGATGGACATACTGATGCCCGTGATGGACGGCATTGAGTCCACACGCCTCATTATGGCCCATAACCCTACCCCTATAGTCGTAGTGAGCTCGAAGCTCGACAGGGAGGAGCTCCGAATAACATTCCGCTCCATTGAGGAAGGCGCTCTTGCGGTAGTTGAAAAACCTGTCGGCAGCGGCCCGGAAGTAGTAGCCGAGCTCGAAAAATACCTTGTGGATATGGTTCGCGCCATGAGCAAGGTAAAGCTAATACAGAGACGCATGAAGGCCACCTCCGCAAAGAAAGGCAACGTAGAACCGATTAAAGCGTCCTTCAATAAAACCCCCGGCCCATACGACGTCATAGCCATAGGTGCCTCCACAGGCGGCCCTATGGCCCTTAAGACCATACTCTCGACCCTTCCACATTCCATTAATGTCCCCGTGCTCATCGTTCAGCACATAGCCTCCGGTTTTATTCCGGCTATGGTGGACTGGGTCTCTTCGATAACCTCGCTTAACGTTAAACTCGCAACTAACGGCGATGCGCTCACCGCAGGCACCATATACTTCGCCCCGGACAATCAACACCTGACAATTACGAGAAAAAGGGGTATACTCTACTCCGAGATCTCGCATCCGCTCCGTAACGACAAGTTCTGCCCCTCGGCCACGACACTCCTTTCGAGTGTTGCCAGGGTCTGCGGTAAAAGGGGAGTAGGCATTCTCTTAAGCGGCATGGGTGACGACGGCTCGGAAGGGCTTTTAAAATTAAGGAAGGCGTCGGGACGCACTATTATTCAGGACCGTAACTCCTCTGTAGTCTCCGGCATGCCCGACGCTGCGCTAAAGATAAACGCCGTTGAAGATGTTGTGGAGCTTGATAAAATTTCTACCCATATAATAAACCTACTCTCAAGCTGACCAGCTCACGCCGTCTTTAAGAGCCTTTTATGATGGATGATGGCCACGAGCGGTCTCAAGGTGGAGCCGACCCATATGCATACCTTTACCGTACGCACCTCCTCACGGTGCGAATTCGTGGATATTACCCCGGAAGTGGCTAACATTGTCTCGGAGAGTGGCGCAGCGAGCGGCACCATTACCGTCTACTGCCCGCATACCACCGCCGGTATCACCATAAACGAAAACGCCGACCCGGATGTCCTTGGCGACATGACGATGATACTTGAATTGTTATTCGGGGAAGACGATATAGATTACCGCCACATGGAGGGTAACTCGGATAGCCATGTAAAGAGCAGCCTAACAGGAGCATCCGAAACGGTGATAATAGAGGAGGGACGCCTCGTCCTCGGCACGTGGCAGTCGATCTACTTCGCCGAATACGACGGCCCGCGCTCGCGAAAGGTGCATGTTAAGGTGATAAAGGGGTAGGGGAGGGTGAAAAGTATAATACTCGCGACCTCGGCTGACAGCTTTATGATATAGTCAACTATCATTAGTTTAGGAGGTTGCGGAATGACGCAAGCAAAAAGAGACCTCGGGAGAAACCCTGTTACCGTAACGCGGTACCCTTCTGTACTTCTCCAGGAGACCCTCAAGGCCGTCTTCTTCTATGGCTTCTGTGATGTCGTAGTAGTGCTGACGGCTAACGCCTAGCTTACGGCACGCCTCGCTGATATTTCCGAGTGTAGAACCAAGCTCAAGTATGTTGAGCTTTCGGGATATGATATACTGGCTTTGAGTCATGGTTTTCCTCCTTGTTAAGTGTGTTATCGGCATAACTATCTTAACCGGAAGACCATGACTCTTCTACTCTAATAAGTCGCTAACTGTAAACGCTTTTCTCATTCACCTCACTTTAATTTGGACCTATATGAAACCTGTGAAGAACATGATGACTGGGAAGCGCATTAATTGAGTGGCCTATGACCTCCCCCTATCAGTCAACCCACCTCAAGAGTGATTTTCCCCGTTTATTCCTGCTATTAAGAGTTGGCTGCAAACGTCTTCCGTATGCCAAGGCTAATAACACGCTCCCATCCTCTCCGATACAGAAGGGCTTCCATACAAAGTATTAAGGTCAGCCGCCACATTGTTTCTACTTCTGAGAAGCAATAAACACTCTTTCTTTTTCGGTTTAATTTCCTTCTCAATTTCATTGAGACGCTTGGAATAGTAGTCTATTTCTTTCTGTGCGTTGTTCCTCTGCTTTGCTTTGAAAAGTTTTTTCTCATAAGACTTAAGTTCAGTTGTGTATCTCTCTTTTTTATTTCTAAAACGCCCCTCTTTACCGAATAGAACATTCAAGTCGTCTGAAAGAATATCTATATCCTTATCATAATAATTTAATCGACTTAATAGTTGTCTGGTCCTTACAGATTTTTTCTGTTCCTGTAATCTCCTTGCTTTCTCTCTTTTCTGCTTGGCCAATGTTTTGTTTATAGATGTCGACTTTATTGACTTGCTACTCCATGATTTTTCAGGGTGCCACGTGCTTTTTGTGTTTTCGGGCTGTGATGTAGATACTCTGGATGATTTTTCACTTCCCAAGTCGTTCCTCATCCTTTTTCTCGAAGGCTCATTATCTGTATACACTTCTGTATATACTTCTTTGATTAACAAGCCAAGAACAACAATGGCAACAATTGATAAAAGTAATCCTTTATTAAGCTTAACAGGCTCTCTTCCTATTCCAGAACCTGTTCTAGAAGCAGTAGCCTTATCATCACTTCCATAAAGAGAAGCGTCATAGCCACAAGCACATAAATTGTTGAAAGTAGGGTTTTCATTGTCACAAGTTGGACATCGCCAGACATTTGTTAAATTGACATGTTTTTGAGAGC
>JAJCZG010000035.1 GCA_029262475.1 Deltaproteobacteria bacterium | reverse complement strand
ATATCGAAGTTAAGGTCGCGCTGCACAACGAAGTCGCCGTAAGCCATGTCGAGGCCGCGTACCGTTATATGCGCCTCCGTCTCCTCTCTTTTCACTGAGACTCCCGCTCTATATTCCAAGCACCGTTACTATTACGGTAATAAGAGCCGTTGCAACAATGATGCCGACTATTGAGGTAACGACCGCCGATGTTGTAGCCGTGCCTACCGCAGATGCGCTCCTCCCGCACTGAAGCCCCTTCATACAGCCGAAAAGCGCTACCAGCACGCCGAATACCGCACCCATAAAGAGGCCGACGGCGAAGTCGTTTAGACCCACAGCCTCGCGTGTATGGGTATAGTATTCAAAGGCGTTAACGCCGAGAAAGCCCGAGCCTACGATCATCCCGCCCAGGATGCCCATAAAGTCCGCATAGAGGCAGAGGAGCGGCATCATCAGCCCCAGGGCGATCATCCTCGGAAGAACGAGGAACTCAACCGGAGGTATGCCGACGGTCCTGAGCGCGTCTATCTCTTCATTTACCTGCATGGTGCCCAGGCGCGCGGCAAAGGCCGCCCCGGTCCTGCCTGCCATGATGATACCGGTCATTATAGAGCCCATTGCGCGTACCATGGCTATCCCCACCAGGTCGGCTATGTATACCTCGGCACCGAAGAGCTTTAACTGAATCGAACTTATGAAGGCGAAGATAAACCCGACGAGCAGGCTTATGAGGGTGATGATCGGAAGAGCCCTGACGCCGACCTCTTCCATAACTAAAAAGAGCTCCCTCCACTGAAAACGAGCCCTCCCCCTCAAGAGAGAAACAAAGGCCGTAAAGACCTCACCGACAAAGGCCAGCGTATCGACGCTGTAGCGTCCGGCCCCGATAGCCGCACTCCCGACATTATGCGTAAATGTCGCCTCCCCGGCCTCTCTCCTCGCCCCGGCCCGTTCCGGTACGGCGGTGGCCAGATCCAAAAGCCTTACCACACCAAACGGTAGTCCGTCTTTATCTACGTCAATGTCTCGCGTACCGCATTCTCCAAGGAGTTTGATAAGAAATGTCAGAAAAGAGCTGTCCCACCCTGTAACCTTGGTGGTATCGAAGGTTACGCGCCTTATCAGTGGCGTGGAGGCAATTTGATCCAGGAGACAGGCATGAGGTGGCCTCTCACCGTGGATAGTCCAGTTGCCGGAAAGCCTTATAAGTAGTGTTGCATTGCCTGGGCGGTCAAATGCGATCATAATTTAAGTGGTAGTGGCTTATGGCGCTGATAGAAAAATATCCGGTTTAATTGCCGGTTCGTAAACGACTGGGTACTGTATTTAACTTATAACTATTGCGCTTCTAAATCCAGAAAAAATTAAACCTATGCGGGGTTACTACTTCGTAAGCTCCGGCCTTGGGGGATCTGCTTTTCCACCTTTTCTCCTGCCTCTCTCCCTCCCGGAAGCTCTCTTCTGGAGATTTTTTTGCTTGTATTTATCGCTACGCAGTAAAATAAAAATACCGGGCCATGAGTTAACCGGCCCGGTATTAATTTTAGGAATAGGATCGTCTGTCACGCCTTCACTGCGCGCCTGGTTACTTATTAAACTCCTTCAGGATTGCCCCGGCGAGGGAGTTACTGCTTCTTCGATCATTGTTGTGGCGCTTGGCCTTCTCCTTTGATTCCTTCTTTGAGTCCTTGTCGCTATCCTCCACGCCGTCTCGGTCTTTCTTGTTCTTATTCTTCTTAGCCTTCTTCTTATTATCTTTCTTCTTATGTTTTTTCTGTTTCTCTTCGGCCCTGCGGTTATCCCTTGAGCTTACCTTCGTTTTTTTCTCTTTATCCTGCCTCTCAACCTTTTCCTTTATTGCACCGGCAAGAGGTCTGCTACGTTCACGGCTCTGCTTATAGTATTTATCCTTCTTATGATCTTTCTTCGACTCTATATTACCGTAGCGATTACCCCCACCGGAGCTGTGCCCATAACCGGGGTCGCTCCGGGTCTCAACCTTTTCCTTTATGGCACCGGCGAGCGGTCTGCTGCGTTCACGGCTCTGCTTATAGTATTTATCCTTCTTATGATCTTTCTTCGACTCTATATTACCGTAGCGATTACCCCCACCGCCTCTATGCCCATAACCGGGGTCGCTCCGCCCCTCAACCTTTTCCTTTATAGCACCGGCGAGCGACTGCCCATCATCACGGCCCTGCTTATAATAGCCTCTCCTCTTCTTTTGTTTCTTCCCCTTATAACCGTCGCCGCCGTGACCTCCGTCGTGGTCCCAGTGCCTGTCTCTCTCCCAACTCTTCCAGTGCTTCTTCAACTCACTGCGATGTATCCTATGTGATTTCGAGTGGATATGCTGGCGGTAATGTCCCGGAAGCCTATGAAGCCTCGACGGCACATTCCCTATCCTTACCCTGACCCACGGTCCGCTGTAAACAGTGGCCCTGAACCAGTAGTTGTCATGGTAGCTGAACCATCTGCCGCCGTAGAAGAATACCTCTGAGTCGATGTCAGGAACTGCGTAGACATATGTTCCCGGAATATGCACAACGTGTGTGTAGCTTTCTGTAATAATGGGGGGCCGCGTACTAAAGCGCGCCTCCATACACCCGAGGAGAGCTACAGAGATAAAAAGGAGCAGCATGGAACGAAGTATGACGTTTTGTTTGTTAATTATATGTCTCATGATTACATTTTCCTCCTCTCTAAATATTAAAATACTGATAAGCCTCTCTGGATTGCCAGGACAGGCGCATAAGCCGGAGGCGCCTTTCATCTCAATTCTATTGTAATGAATTCTAGTTAAGGTCGTATTGTCAGACAGTTAAAAACTATTAATTAGGGAGAGTGCGTTGATCCCGTAAAGACCTTCCTCTCTGGGGGTGGAGGGGAGGGAGGCTACCTGGCGGATAGGAGGCCATATGCGTGGCGTACCACCACGACGCCGTGCCGGAGGATACCGGCGCTTAAGCGGGAGTTTTCCTGCTGTCTGGTTACATGAATCAGTGCTATAGCATATTCTTGACATATTATAGCATTTATAGTAAAATACTCCCATAAACATAACATTTGCCATACTTAAAACACTTACAACTTAATTTTTTACAGAGTATCCTTCTGATCTTTCGTGGCTTTATTTGCTTGGATTCAAGCAAATAAACGGGCCTTGGAAGTATAATACTATGCGCTCTTCACTCATCGTATGGAACTTTGTGAGATATGAGTGGGGGGGGTTATAGTAAAGGGCTCTGCGGATTTCCGTATTGACGGCTACCTCCTTCAGATGGCTCCGCCGGGAGGGGTTCACCATAGCTAATGAGGGGAGTGTCTCTTCACGCTCTTTAATAGACGCGTTAATGGAGGGAATATCGATTGATTTTGAAAAACTTACTCCTACTTGCAGCTTTCGTCTTCCTTGGCTCCATCCCGGCCGAGGCCGGGAATTACTACGGGACCCCAAAGCCTTCTCCGGTGCTTATGCACCTTGTAGGCACTGTGACCATAGACGGCTCGGCCGCTAACGCCGGTGACGAGATAAGCGTCATAGACGGAAGCGCTAAGACAGTCGGTCATTTTGTCGTTAAGGAGCCCGGCCTCTTCGGAGACCTCGCCATATACGGAGACTCGGAGCTTACGACAAGGGACGAAGGAGCGGTAACAAACGAAGCGCTTCAAATTAAAATCTACCAGGCGTCGAGCGACAGAGAGTTCTCAGGCACGTGGATAAGGCTCCACAGGCCGAGGGCAGCCGGGGCGATCTACACCCCTTATCCGAAGGGCGTACTCAGATTCGAAGGAGAGGGTTTTTATCTCCTCAATATCGTAGCAGGCGAGTGAGACAGCCCTTTTGGTTGCTTTGAAGTTACTTAACTTCATAAAGGAGACTTGACTTTAGATGAGGATAAGACGTTTTCTCGATGCGCCTCGGGATAAAGACGGGGAAGGGAGGTTCCTTACTGGAAGCGTACTTCTGTTACTGCTTCTACTTATCTCCGCTCTCCTTCATATGACGATAGACGACTACAGGCATTATAGTTCTTTTAACGCTGTCTTTGAGAGAGAAGCTACCACAGCCTCACACGCTCCGGGTGAGCGTGTGAGGAGCCTTGATGACAGCACATTCGTGATGGATGGTTTTAAGGAATTTATCCTGGCGCGCGATGAGGCTAAACCGCGGGCTTCACAAATGAAGTCCAGTGCCGAGAACGCTGGCGTTATTCCTGCGACCCCGACTCTACGCGATGAGACACTTGTATTAATGGGAACCGTCATCCCCGGCTTCGCCCTATTCGAGTATAAGCCCTCTATGAGGCAGTCAATATTCAGGGAAGGTGATAAGATCTTTAACAGGGGGACCCTTTTAAGTGTTGATACGCTAAGCGCGCGCGTAAGTATCGAAGGAGCCGTCTTCACCTATCGTATGGGTTCTAATAAAAGTAGCCCTTATATCCAGAAGAAGGTAGCCGGAGAGGCTGAAGGTAACTTAAAACGCGATATGGAGAAGTCGGCTCACAGAGACGGAGCGAAACGAAGACCGGATTAGCGCCGTAGACGCGTTAGCAAAAGACCGGCTCCCGTTGGAGGGATTTTTAAGGACTTTTCGCAGGCCATCCTTTGGCTAGGAGGCAGCGTGAGAAGTGATGGGCTACGGACGTGGTCTTGATTAATTGCTAACAAAATAAAAGTAAAACTCTGGCGCACCTTCGAGGGTCGGGGAAAGAAGCCCGGCTGAAGCGGAGGAGCTACAACTTAACCCTTCTCGCCTTCCAGTACTTCGACCTCCAGTAGACGTTATCAAGCTTTGATATCATTACCCCGCGCTTCTTTGACGCATGCATGAACTTCCCGTCTTCCAGGTATATCCCTACATGCCTTACGGAGAGCCCGGTCTTAAAAAATACCAGGTCGCCGGTCTTTAGATTTTCCTTATCCACGGGCCTTCCGAGCCGTGATTGCCGGTCGGTCGTCCGCGGGAGCCTCACACCTAATTTGGACTTAAATGTCAGATATACAAAGCCGGAGCAGTCGACGCCTTTTTTGTTAAGCCCGCCAAGCCTGTACCGAACACCCTTCCACTCATCAAACTGCGTGTAGAGTGTTTTCCTTAAAAGGCGCTTCTTGTGTGCGCCCTCGCCCTGGGCCTTCACCCGCTCCGCGCCGGGAGCTCTCCTCGGCTGCTCCTTTACGGCGGCGTCGCTGCGCGCCGCTTTGCTCAGGGGCGCGTCCTTCACCGGCGCTCCGCACCCGCCGAAGGTGAATAAAATAATTACCGCTACTAAGAAGTTTCTAATATTCATATCAGAAAAATCCGATTCGAGTCCAAATAAAATTCTCTACGTCTCTTAATAGTTACTTCGGCAATCCGTCTACTTTCTAAAGCCCTTATACCGGTGGGGCTTCACCTAAAAATTCTTTGTAAACTCAAAGCTGCCGTATACGCTGGAATCGGTCGTCGAGGAATGCTTGAGCCCTGCCCTTACTATGAGCTTACCGATATCGATTTGAAACTCCGCAAATGGGCCCGCACCTATAGCGTTATAATCGTTATTAACCTCTATAAATGCCTCCGCTCCGACCGAGTACGGCACGTAACGGACCGTCTTACCCCTTACCCGTCCCCGCAGGAAGCTATCGAGGGTGGAAAAGGAAACCGAGAATTCGACCTCATCTACGGGCGCTTCCCCCTCCAGGGATTTATGACCCGAGGCCCCGACTGTGATGCCGATGTCACTTTCGTCGCTTGTGCCGAAGGAGGTTTCTGTTTCTTTTTTCCTGATCGTAGGACCGGCTGTTACGGTGAGATTCATCGGACCGCCGATCTTCATGCCGCCCGCAATAGTCACCTGCCGTACACTCGCCTCTCTGTCTACGCCGTTATCGTCGAGGTCGTAGTCGTGCGCCTCAATGGAGACTTCAAGGAAACGCTCCCCGGCGCTCGCGCCGCTGAGGAGGAAGTAGGACTGGCCGTCGCTATCCGCCTCTCCGCCGGCAAAGACCGTTGTCGCATTGCCGTCCCTGGCGGTTGAAAATAAAAATAGGGCTGCTATAAAGAGATATAAGTATTTTTTCATCGTTTTAGTCCTTTCGTTTATTCATGGATTATTCTAAAAATTCACTGAAAACAGTTAAAATAGCGGAAGATTTAGCAAAAAACAGACAAAATTAAGGTTTATGAAGATTGTCCGACGGTCGAGTGATAGATGAGAAAATGTTGGTAAAAGGCCGACGGTTCATTTTTCATTCTGTAAAATACCATATCTTAGTATAATTATCTATAGAGAATGCACTATATAGTTCCTTAGCAGCAGAACATGGCACCTGCTCCATATACCTGCGTAGCTCAGGCGCTAATCTTCCGTATGCTTAAGCAACAACCCAGGAGATAATACCCATTTAGAGATCCGTATATACTAAATGAATTTTTTCAGGCTGCTCTAACGCTTTCACGAGAGGCGTTGCGGTAAGAAGACCCACGTAAAGGATAAGAGCGTAAAGAGAAATTTTAACTTGTGATAAAGGTTAAATCTCTTCCTGGTACTTCCGGTAGTTATCGATGCTGACGAAATAGTCGGGGTCTTCCAAAACATTTACATCGCAGATCTTTTCCGCTTTTTTAATCAGGCGAATGCAGTCCTCGCTAAGGTGGCGCAGGTGAATATTCTTCCCGGAGCGCTGATAGGATTCGGCAATCTTATTTATGATTTCAATCGCCGACTGGTCCATGATGCGAGACTCTTCAAAGTCGATAACGACTTCATCCGGATCATTTTCTACGTCAAACTTGCTAAGGAATAAAGTTGTAGACCCAAAGAAGAGTGGGCCGTAGATCTTATAGTGTTTAATCCCGTGTTCGTCTATTGTCTTATGAGCGCGAATACGCAGGGCATTTTGCCAAGCGAAGATTACCGCTGAAATAAGGACTCCGCTAAGTACGGCGATGGCGAGGTCAAACATTACGGTGAGAACGGTCACCAATACGATTACCGTCACATCCCACTTGGGAATTTTATTTATTATATTAAATGTACTCCAGGCAAATGTCTTTATAACGACAATGAACATGACGCCTACCAGAGCGGCAATCGGGACTTGTTCTATGTAGCTCGAGGTAAAGAGAATGAAGAATAAGAGCGCAGAAGCGGCTACTATTCCGGAGAGGCGGCCGCGACCCCCGGATGTGATGTTAATTATACTTTGCCCGATCATGGCGCATCCGCCCATGCCGCCGAATAGACCGTTGGTGAAGTTGGCGGCCCCCTGAGCGATACACTCCCGGTTTCCGTGTCCGTGGGTGTGGGTAAGCTCGTCGATGAGGCTTAGGGTCATCAACGACTCAATCAGCCCGATGGCCGACAGTATAAGGGCGTAGGGCGTGATAAAGACTAGTGTCTCAAATGTAAACGGCACCTTAGGGAATGAAAAGCTCGGTAGCCCTGCCTTAATACCGGTGCCTCCATTGGCCTCGATAAACGACAGAACCGTCGCGGTATCGATCTTAACAAATAAGACCAAGAGAGAGACGGCGATGATGGCTATAAGAGCCCCCGGAGCTTTTTTGTATATCCGTGGGGCGAGGTAGAGGATTATCATAGTCAAGGCCACAAGGCCGGTCATTGTCCAAAGATATCTGCCTTCTATCCAGACCCCACCCGACTGGAACATCTTTAACTGGGAGAGAAATATTACGATGGCCAGTCCGTTTACGAAACCCATCATGACGGAACGAGGGACCATACGAATAAACTTACCCAGACGGGCAATGCCTGCGAGGCTCTGGAAAACACCTACCAGCAAAAGGGTGAAGAATAGATACTGAACCCCTGCCATAGAGCCGTCTCCGCCGAGGAGGTTTCCTTCATGTACGAGGTGAACCATCACGACGGCCATAGCGCCCGTAGCGCCGGATATCATGCCGGGCCGCCCGCCGAATACGGCGGTGATAAGGCACATCATGAAAGCCCCGTAAAGGCCGACTATCGGAGAGACACCCGCTACGAATGCGAATGCGACAGCCTCGGGGACTAGAGCCAGAGCAACGGTAAGCCCCGAGAAGATATCGCCCTGAACGCTCCCCTTGGAGTGCGAAATAATAGAAGGTGTCGATTCCATGAAGATTCCTTGTCTTTAATTGTCCGGATCGAACCTTCAAGTGAAACAAATGAAGCGGTTACTTCGAATGCTTTCCTAATCGGTAAATCTTCCGGGCTGTGGTTTAGTTAGTATATTGGATTCCTGCAAACTGGCAATCTGTAAGTATAACTAAGTGGTGGCTGTTTGGCAAGGAGAGTGTGGGCATACATTTATACAATCAATTACAAGTATTAATGTTTCTCATTTCTTTTCCGAATCAATTGATATATCCATAATCTCATATAATTCAACCTCTCTTATTTCATACTTACCATCCTCAAAGATAGCATAATTCATCCCGTCTCCAACAGAGCTTTTATACACCACACCATCAAAACCACAATGCTTGATAAATTCACAAAGATATTGCGTTGGTAAATACTCCAAATCAGCTTCACGTGGGAGCACTGGTTTTGACAGTTCCTCTCCTAATTGACATAAATAACCGATATCTGAGCAAATTTTATTCAGGTCATCTTCAGATAAGCTTAAAGGTGAGATTGTCCTTCTTGGATTCCGCAAATCAGCTAAGGAGAGAGATTCTAAAACATTTATTTTTGCAACAGAAACCCTATCACTTTTATGAGGTCTAATTTCAGCTATTGCAGTTTCAGGAGTTGATGCTGTATAAAGATAGGGAATACCGACTGGATTTGCGCGTCCTACACCTACACGCATCTTGTCTGGTTTTCCCATATCTTCTTTAGGATATATTTTGCCTTCAGTATTACATCTTGCTCTATACATTTCTTTGGGTTGGTCAGCAAACGATAAAATAACAAAATCAAGAAGGTTTCTTAAGTGATCAAGTTCTAGGGTTTCCTTGTAGAAAAATCTATTCTCATATTTCAATCTATCTCGAAATGAATTCCACCTTTCAATTAGCTCAATATTGGAGTTAGCTTTTGGAGTATATTTCTTACTATCGAATTCTGTTTCAGGAAATATCTCTTTTAAAAGCCTAAAGGAATCATCATTGTTAAGGTTTTCGAAAAGGCACCAGTCAATTTTTAGCAAATCAACTATTGAACTGCTATCACCTCCGGCTGCTTCAGAGTACATGTCGATAACTGGCTGGAAAGTATCGGCTAGCTCTTCTGGCTCAACGACTGCAACATCCTTCGTTCCACAAAAACTACAATTTGTAGTAGTGGTCGCCTTATCTTCAATTACTGTTTCTAAAAAGTGATCTGAGAAACAATTGCCGCAACAGAACATTTTATTCCGGCCCTAAATAGTCAGCAATCAATTCAAGGTGGTGGATCATGGAAAGTTTTTTTACATAGCCAAGTCCTGGGAAATGAGCTTTTGTATGGAGGTTCTTAAATTCTTCACATGCAGGAGATTGAAAAACAGGACTATCGTCAGATTCTATTTCAATTTTAAGTTTGTTAAGGGCTTCAAGAAATTTACCTGCTGGATCAGTAGGCGTATTCGTCCTATCGGATACAAAATGCCTTATAAACATATCCTTCTCATCATCAAGATATGTTAGATGGATAGCAACGGCATAGGCAGGGCCCCCTGATTCCATATATTCATCGCCAACAATAAGGAAATCACCAAAGCCGTTCATACCTTCTTCAACATAAGTCACATGGAGATCAGAAAAATGCTCATTTGTAGGATGATCTGCATTTTTCCGTTTTATAAAACCGTCACGTATTAATATGCGCTCAGAGCCTGTAAAGTGTTTTTGGTAAAGCTTACCAGAAAAATTCTCTATGAATATATGCTTTTTGACATTTGACACACTTAAAAGAACATCGCTTAAATCTTTACCTTTAAGAAAACCATAATGGATTAATGCTATTGGAAGTTCATTATATTCATCAATAAAATCCTTAATATCAATTAAATTAGAATTAGCATTAGCAATATAGCCAAGAAGGAAATTATCATATCCCTCTAAGTCTTTTTGTATCAACTCGTCAAAAAGAGGCAGGGTGTTATTTTTCAATTCTCCATGTTGGGGGGTTACGATTAAGATAAACTTTGCATTATGCTCACGAAGCATCACAACTGTTTTTTTTAATGACGATAAGTTTGCTTTAACTGGTTCAATGATGGGACAAATATTATTATCTGCAATTAGTTCAGCGCGTTCTCTTAAGGTAATTAGCTCGTTCTGCTTACCTCTGAAAAAGGGGTAATACATGATGGTCTCCTGAAAACTATACGATAAAGGATTTATATTCGGTGTCCAGCATGGCCTTAAATTGAATGGTCTCTTTAATATTTAAACCCAGACTAAGGGCGTACGCACTCAAACACTCTGGTGCAGCATCAATAAATTCTTCTAGTAGCTTACAATCCCCTCTCTTCTTTAAATTTCTTACCATACTATCATGAGCATCCTTAGATGATAGTTTGCCAAACATATCCCGACAAGCCCTATACATCTGAGTATTCGGAACTGTCGGCACAGCTCCATATAATTCTTCGATAATTGCTGTATACTCTGGCTTTCGTAATGAATCAAAAATAACTTCCGGCACGACAGCGTGTTTCATCGATTGAGCGTCGCGTATTGTTGATATACTGTTCCGTTTAGTAAGACTCAGTATTCCAACATGTAGTGGCAGATTACGTTCAACTTTCTCAATTTGTGATGGTGAAGTAATAACATGAATCTTATCAAAGACTTTTTCATAAGCATCAATTTGCTTTTGAAGTCGCTCCATTGAATCAAGTTCCGATTTGATCTCATATACGTTTGACGTACCATTAATTAAAACTACATCGGCCTTGCAGTCTGCCACACGGAACTCAGTTAGCATAAAGGTAGTCTTCAGCGAATGTTGGCCTAGCAAAATTTTATTTGCAATAGCATTTTTGTAAATGTATTCACTGCGGTAATTTATACAAAGATGATTATAGACAATCTGGAGAAACTCTCGAAGTGTAATATTGTCGTCTATAGTCTTGTCTAGACCTGAGACCTGAATCATCTCTTTAAAAAAAGCTGAGTAGCCTTTTTTTAACAACTCATTCAGAATGCCTGAAGAGAAAAAGCGTGAGAGCCCTGCATTGTATTTACTGTTTATGGGTAAATTCGCCATATGACCTTCTAAGTTAGTTTATTTATTGAGTTTTTCCGATTTCACTACGTTAGAAGAATAACAGAGCTACTTACTTAAGTTTATCTTCCACACCATTCAATGTCAATTTATTATTGACATTGAAATTTTGCCATTCAAAAACAACCTAAAGGAGATTATGTTACTTATTGGAAGGTAAGAAAGTATAATTGCCTGCGTGGCGAAATCAATAACCATACAACTTTGAACAAACCTGAAACAACTGCATTTAAAGGCACGCACCATGTCACTTGTTACCTTGTTGATGAAAATAATAATATGATTGCAGCTTATAGTATGACAAATGTAAAAATTCTGTAAAGCTCCTCTTACCTCAGCACCCTACATCTTATCTATCATCTCTATTTCCCGGGCTTCTTCCTCTGTGCCGCCAGCGCTACGGAAAAGGCCTTCCTTGCCCACGTTGAAAGCTCGTCCCGGTCTTCCAGCACCTCTATTGGCACCTCGTAGTACTGCATGGTATGGTCCTTCTCCTTATACGGCTTAAACGGCCCCATCCCGGCCTCCTCATAGTCGGCCCTGTTGGAATCATCCACCTTAAACCTTAATGTATCGTTTTCGATAATGGCGAAGAAGAGGCCGTCGAGATAGAGCCCCACCCCGCCGAAGATCCGTTTCCACACGATTTCGCCGACAGGCTCAAGCTGATCGACTACGAAACCTATGTACTCATTGCTTACAGGCATCTCACCACCCCCCTACGCCAAGGCTTTCTTAACGGCCTTAAGGAACGCGGGTATCTCGAACGGCTTT
>JAJCZG010000034.1 GCA_029262475.1 Deltaproteobacteria bacterium | reverse complement strand
GTACGCTCTATCCTGTGGGCAGCAGCAACACACCTCCTGGGTCTTTTTCCTCCTTATATTAAGACCTTCCTCGCAGTAGATACGGTACACACGTTTATAATTTACAACCCATCCTTCCCTTCTGAGAAGTACACAGATACGTCTGTAGCCATATCTTATCCTTACTGTTGCAATCTCCCTTATCCGTATAAGTAATTCGGCCTGATCGTCTTTTATGCTTACATGTCTGTGACTGGAGCGTGCAAAGCCTAGGGTTCTGCACGCAGTACGCTCGCTTACGTCATAGCTTTGCTGAAGGCACATAACAAGCTCGCGTAGACGGGCAGGCCTTAGAGCTTTTTTGACAAAACATCCTGGAGCATCATCCTGTCTAAGCTCAGGTCGGCCACCATACGCTTAAGATTACGGTTCTCCTCCTCAAGCTGCTTCAGCTTCCTTAATTCCCCAGTGCCGAGCCCTCCGTACTTCTTCTTCCATCGGTAAAAGGTCTGCTCGGTTATACCCATCTTCCGGGTGACTTCCGTTACCGGAGTACCGGTCTCAGTCTGGCGCAGGGCAAAGGCGATCTGCTCCTCTGTGTACTTCGACTTTTTCATGGTAAAACCTCCCTCTTTAGGTCAGTTGATTTTACCAGAAAACTAACATTATAACCGGACCGGTTTTCATGGAGAAGGTCAAATTAATCATTAACGTACTGCTTCATGCATTTATGCGTGGTAGTAGGTGGAAGAAGTAGGCCAGAAGGTTTCAGCAGAGCCCTGTAACACCTAGCTCGGACACTCCCAAACACCACTCTACAGAAATCTCTTTAAGAACCCATATTCTAAACACCTGTTGTTTTATGAAATTCCTGAAGGTCCCCTAAAAATACCCCCCAGGAAGATAGAAACGGAGATTTGAGTGTGGTAGAACAGATCGAATTAGATAAACTATTAACTAACAAGTTTGCTAAACATAACTGTCTCACCTTGGGGGTTCACCCCATAGAGGTGTGCTAGATTTGTACTAAGAAAGGATGGAATCAGATAGAATATGAGGTGCTCAAAAGAATTCCTGAAATTCTCTAACAGGCTGATTTTATAAGGTAAAATGGAAGCCAGACAATAAAATCAAGCCGTTACAAAATTCAATAAAAATGCTCTTTCACGGCGGCAACGGTGGTTCGACTCCCCTTGGGGACGCCAAGAAATAAAAGACCTTCTATCTTTTGATAGAAGGTCTTTTATTGTGGATATTGGTTCGCTTGGGGAGGAGAAGGCTCTTGAGGGTAAGACGGATTCGGTGCCCGGGGGCGTTTTCTTTGGCCCCTATATCAAATTTATATATTTATACGGTTGACGCGGTGGCGTAAGAAATATAAAATGCTCTCTTCGGGAATATATGGTTAGACGCCTGAGTTGTCGTGTTGTAGAGTGTTGCCGGTTACCGGGAGCGGAGAGTTCTGCCTTTGCGCGAAATGCGAGGAGCCCATGCCGGTCAAAAGGCTCCGCATGCGGAAGGCCGTGTGAACTTCACCGATTAGGCTCAGCAGTAGAGGCGAAAAGACAGATTAACTAGCCCGCTACTCAGTAAAGGAGAAGAAAAGAATGCAAGTGAAGGTTAATGAAATAATGAATCCCGAGGTTTTTGTCGCATCCCCTTACGACCCAATAGGAGAGATTCGCGAAAGGATGTTAAATGACGGGATTCATGCGGTACCTGTAGTAGACTGCGAGTCCATGCCGCTAGGGATTCTTACATCAAGCGACCTAGTGGAGGAGATTTCAGCCAGTACGCTTATCTGCGAGGTCATGACCGTAAAGGTCTTTACCGTCCCTCAGTACTCGGATATCCACATAGCCGCAAGGATCATGCGTAATCACATGATTCATCACGTAGTCGTTACTCACGAAAAGAAGGTCGTAGGGATCCTAAGCACCTTTGACCTCCTGCGTCTCGTTGAAGATCACCGTTTTGTTATGAAGAACGGGCCTACCGAGCAGGCCAGGAAGGGTGAAAACCACAAGTAAGAGGGGGTTTTTACTGCGCCTTACGGGCCAGTAGATGGTCTGCCTTAATCTCTAATAATTAAGTCACGCAAGTCTTCGCATCTTACCGTCTCACATCCGGAATTTTAAGAAGAGATTAGAAATCGTAATATGTTATAATTGACGGTATCCGCTCCGGCGTGCTTCTACCGGCCCCGGTCTCTATGTTATTAACCCCCTTAAATTTTGAAATATTTAAGCGTAATATCTATGTCTATTCATATCAAACGGATACTAAAACTTCTCACCGCAGTAATAATATTTTCCATGGCCGTGGTGAAGATCGGCGACTACGACTTCTGGTACCACTTAAGGGCCGGACAGTTAATACTCGAAACCGGCGTTATCAAACACCTGGAGCCATTCAGCTTCGCCGCCGGTGACGCCCCTTGGTCGGTTCAGTCCTGGCTCGCCGGCGTTATCCTCTATGTCGTGTACAGCGCCTCGGGGCTTTCCGGGGTCATCATCTTTAACGCGCTCCTGGTCTCGCTCGTCTTTCTCCTCGTCTACCTGACGATACGCCTCGCCGAAGATAAGGGCTCTTCCATCGCACTTGCTCTAGTCATTATAGTCATAGCCGCATTCGCAGTGCGCTTCCGAATGTTTGTTCGTCCGCATATTTTCGAGTTCGTCTTTCTCGCCGCACTTCTTTACCTCCTAAACCTCTACAGGATAAGGGGCGTTAACCGCCTCTATATAATCCCGGTTATACAGATTCTCTGGGTAAATATCCACGGGAGCCATATCTTGGGGCTAATGCTTCCGGTGATCTTCCTCATAGGCGCTCAACTTTCATCGCGCTTCGGCTACGGGGGCGGAGGGGCGGGTAATGACCGCGACGGCGCGCCGCATCTAAAAGCACTAACGCGCGCGATGATTATTCTCTTTTGCGTAAATATTCTTGTTACTCTCATAAACCCCGAGACGTACCGGGCGTTAATCTTTCCGTTCCTTATTACCGGTCAGAAGACCTACATGCAAAATATCGGGGAGTGGCAGCCGCTGAACTTTACTTACCTCTGGGGCTACGGGCTCCGTTACACCTGGGGCTTCTCTCTCCTTGTGATCCTCTCCGTCGTAGGCATCGTCAAGAGCCGAAGAAGCGTTGACATAACGGGCCTGCTCTTGCTAATACTCTTCTTCGTCATGGCCCTTAAGGGTATAAGGCTCATGGCTGAGTTCGCTATCATTTGCGCCCCGGTCGTCTGCTGGAATCTTGCGAGAAGCGGTAGTGCTAAAGACAAAAATAAAGAAGGCCTCTGGCCCGGCGTGCTCGCAATTTTGATTTTGCTCTTCGTTGCCTTTCCGCTCGTCTTTATGTCGAAGACATATTCTAGAGGCCTCGGCGTTAAGGAAAATATATTTCCTGAAAGGGCCGTTGACTTTATCGAGAGGGAGGGGATAAAGGGGAATGTCTTTAACTCCTTCGGCTTTGGGGATTATCTCGCATGGAGGAGCTTCCCCGAGAAGAAGGTCTTAATACACGGCAGGAACGAGGTCTTTAGCCAGGAGTTCTATCAGGAGTACCTCGACGCCCACACCGATCCGGAGGTATGGAAGAGCCTTGCCGATAGATTTCAAATAACCCACACTCTCCTTGAATACTACCTGACCGACTACGAAGGTAAGGAGATGGTCCCACACCTCGCCGGAGACCCCGAAGAGTGGGTACCGGTCTACTGGGACAGGCTCTCGATAGTTTACGTAAGGAATATCCCCGCCAATAAAGAGGTCATAGAGAGATGGGGTTACAAGCGCATCTTCCCGAGCTATCTGGACTTTACCTACCTTGAGGACGAGCTACGAAGGGGAGGCGAGTGGGAGACTTTAAGCGAGCTTGAGAGGCTTATACTATCTAGCCCGGATAACGAGGAGGCATATCTTGCGAGGGCGTACCTCTATTTCCGTATGGGGAGGCGTTATTACAAGAGCGCCATGGAGGACCTTACATCTGCGGTCCGTATAAAGCCCGACAGGGCGATGACGCACGCGGCCCTGGGCATGCTCCAGCAAAGGGGCGGTAATCAGAAAGAGGCGCGCGTGTCCTACGAGCGAGCCTCCCGTCTCGACCCAACCTACCCCGGTGTCATGGAGGCGCTCGAAGGGCTTAAGAAGTAACTCAGCTCGCGTAGAATAAAGCGAGACGCGGCCTCTTTATAATCTAACTTCCCCAAAACTTCGCTAGAATTTGTAGATAAATATCGAGTGGCCGATAGTCGCCACCCGTTCCATATCCCTGAACTTCCCGAAATATCTCCTGTTAGGCATGTAGACGCCCTGGAGCATCGTTGCGCTTATGGCAAAATACCCTTCCGCCCGTATAGGCCCTTTATTCTTAGGGCCGAGGACCATGAAGCTCGGCATATATATGTAGTCGATGCCGTAGTATGACGGGTGCGAGAGGCCGAAGTACGAGAGTTTTATCTGGTCTATATTATTGGCGTCCATGTATTTCTTAAGTCCAAGGAGGTCTTGGCCCCAGTCGAGGTTAGACTCCACCAGGTACTTGTAGCCGTTCTTCGGCCCGCCGACGAATTCGTTAAAGTATGCGAGCTGGTGCGGGTGAATTCTCCCCGCGCCGAAGGCGTACCATATGACCGCTACGGCGAGTAGGCCGGCCTTTATTTTGTTGGCCCTGGAGTTAAAATTACCCTCTCTCTCACCACTTATGTCTCCTTGTGCCTGGTCCCCACCGAGCACCCCCCATGCCGATTGCCCAAATACACCGACTATAAGAAAGACGAATGGAAAGACCGGCAGTATGTGCCGGATTCCGATATTTACATTCTGGGCGCTTACAACGATAAATATTACGCATACGGGGGTGAGCAGGTATACGAGTTTTTTTACCTCTGCCCGTTTTTTTGAGGCGATAAGAATGATTATCGATAATACGAAGAGCGCGAGCGTCGGCACCGGCGTCTTAATAAGGAAGGCGGCAATATAGTAATACCACCACCCCGTAAGTGAATACTCTCCCATGAGGAAGGCTACCTTGCCGCCTCCGCCGCTTGAGATGACACCGGCTATTCCGTAGAGGTACGACTCGGGAAGGAAGCCGATACCCTTTAGAAAGTCGAAGAACGGTTCGAGTGTGGTGCCTGCGAATTTCTCCCAGTGGAGGCCGTGATAGCTCGCGTGAGTGGAGTGAAAATTAAAACCATAGACAGCCCAGATGGTAAGGTACGCAGCGACCGCCATTACTGCGAAGGCCCATAAAGTCCGCCCGGGGCTCTCTTTCTTAATGGATAGGAGAAAGCAGAGGATGACCGTCGGGGCCAGCAGGAGCGCCGTGTGCTTTGTCGTAAGGGCTAGCCCTATGGCTATGCCGGAGAGTACGGCCTGCCGACGCCCGGGGCCGTCTGTATATATACGGTAAAGAAAGAAGGCTGCGATAAAGAAGAAGGCAGTTATCGTAAGGTCGGATGTAACGAGCGAAGCGTTGGCGATGATATTCGGGCTAAGGGCATAGAAGAAGAGCGAGGTATACGCCCCCGCCTCTCCCCACAGCCTCCTCGCCCAGAGGAATACGAAGACGCCGAGAATAGAAGCTAAAATTATGTTTCCGATGCGCGCTATCCTTAGTATAGTTAGCCCCTCGGTTTCGTTCTCATAGAGGAATTTTAGCGAGTAGCGGTCGAAGTTAGACGAGGCGTCCTCTTCGGGGATAACTGTTGTGTCGAGCTTTATATTAAGAAATGCGGCCGGGAGTATCGCCGAGATGCTCCTGGCGAGCACCGGGTGATGGAGTGGGGCCAGGTAGTCCATCCCTTCTGTCACGTAGGCAAAGCCAGCGAGTATATGCGCGGGCTCGTCGAAGACATTTGACTTGTCTCTTGATGTGGATAGAGCCTGTATGAAGAAGACGGCGATAAAGACGGCGACGACGACTGCCTGTCTGAAGCACGCGTTATTTATTTTGCAGCAATTAAGCAAATCCCTCCCTTTCCATCACTGACCGTAGGTGGATCAAGCATGAGTATTAATTGTAGTAGTTAATCCTTGTAGGGTCAATACCAAGGTTAATAGTTGGTAAAGTAGTCGAAGTCGTCTCCGGGTACGAATCTTCCGGGGACGATTTCTTTCAGGGTTTTGTAGAGCTCCGGTTTACGGAGTAGGGGCACGACCACATACGGCCTGAAATTCATGAAATCAATATTAACAGGTTTATTCGGGAGTATGTAGACGATTCTTTTCTCCTCTCTCGTATTCTCGATGTAGGTATCCGTTAGAAACTGAAATGACATGGAGAAGTGCGTGTCTACGACGATGAACTTCGTTACCTCCGGTGGAAGGCCGTTTACGAACGCGGCTATCTTGAAATAGTTGTCATTAAAGTGGGCGTTAAGCCCTTCTGATCCGGCCCAGTCGTGGAAATATCTCTTGTACTCTCCAACTCCAATAGCGAGGAGGACTATGATGGATATAAGAGCGAGGGCTTTACGCGGGGTGCCGGGGTGGAGCTTTTCTTTTATCATTTCATAGATAGATAACGCTCCAATTGCCGAGAGGAGTAGCGCAGGGAGCACGGCGTTAAGTCCCCTGTGGGCGTGTGGGTGGGGGCCGCTGCTCAGGAAAGCCGGGGCAAGTGTTACGATGAACCATATCAAAAGAAAGAGTTCGAGAGCCGGTATGGCTACGCCCTTTCTACGAGAGATTAGATTGCCAGTAAAGCACAAGAGTCTAAGGAGGCATATAGCGAGACCGATTATAAAAAATATTCCTACGGGCCAGAGGAGTTCGGGGGCGCCGGGGATATTATGTCTCAGGAATTCGTCGCCACGGAAGTTGAACTGGCCGAGAGTGATAAGGAAGTTTTTAAGGAGCACTACGGGCCAGCTCATCTCCTCGTATATGGAGAGCGCCTTTGCGCGGTGGAAAAAATCTCCGGGATGAGTGTAGAAGTAATGGAGTATGGGTGAGACGGTAACTAGCCAGGAGAGCCAGTAGACGGCGGAGCATTTTATGTAACGAGCAGGCGTTACCGGCGGCTCTTCGGTATCTCGGTTTTCAGCCTTTTTTGTAAGCATTCCCGTTAATGCAATGCCCATAGCCGCGAGCGCGATAAACGGCACCACGCGGTTCGATAGGTATGTATGAAAGACCAGCCCGAGGAAGAAGCCGCCCGCTATGAAGTCCGTTGGGCGAGTCCCTCTCCTTAGCGCCCTGAAGAGAAAATAGAAGGCGAAAGTAGTGGTGCATGGGGTGAGTATCGCGTGGAAACCTATGCGTGAAAATAGTACGTGCCAAAATGAGACCGCAAGGAGGAAGGCGGAGAGAAGGGCCAAGTGTGTGATATCCAGACTGCGGCTAAGAATTATTATCTTTCCGTCTTCTTCCCTGCTTTTGAAGCCCGCTGACCAGCTGAGGAGCTCCCTCACGGCGAGGAAGAAACCAAGGACGGTTATAACTCCGATAAGGGCCGATACCATGCGCACGGCCCAGGGCGAAGTGCGCCCGAATGCCGAGAGCGAGAGGGTCAGGAGGTTTATATATAGCCCCTCGTGAGCGAAGGTCTCGTTCATCTCCACGAGCGGGTTTATGGAATAGAAGAACTTATAGTCGCCTGTTGAGAGTGCTTCCTGAGCCTTGATGCCGTTTACGGCCTCGTCTATGGCAATCGTCGGGGGTAGCTCCGAGAGGGCGTAGAAACGGAAGAAGAGCGCTATAATTAGTATGGCGCATAGTAGAAGGCAAGTTATCTGCCCGTCTTTAATAATAGTCGATTCTGCCATTAAACCCTTTCGCTCCACCCTTCCTTCGTATTCTAATCCGGATATTTTACCCTGTACCGGTCCAGAGGTCAATCCGCTTGCTGAGTGCTACTTGCCCCGGCTTTTGGTTCCGTGCTAAATTGAAGTTAGTGTTTTAATATTGCTCGCCGCTAGTAAGGCACTTCTTTACGGCTTAAGCAGTTTAACCATTTACCGTTCGGACGCCCAATTAATAATGCCAATGAATAATGATGAATAATAAAGAGAGCGGAAAGAGAATAAGGGTCTGGAGGCTGCTTGCCTTCTTTTGCGCCGGTCTGGCCGTTATCATGGCTGCCGTTGTAGTAGCCCTCTATCTCTATATAAATAGCCCCGGCTTCGCCTCGGTGCTAGGTGAGAAGATCTCCGCCGACTCCGGCAAGGCCGTCCGTGTAGGCTCTGTCTCGCTTGGCCTCCTATCCGGCCTCACGGTAAGGGAGGTTACAGTTAAAAACAGCCCTGGAGACCTAACGCTTCTAAGTTTTGATACGGCTGTCGTCGATTTCACCCCCTTCGGTCTCATACGCGGTAGGGTAAAGGCCGTAAATGTAAGTGGGGCGAGGGTATTTATAGACCTTACGAAGGCCCCCGCTGAAGGAGACGCGTCGCTTTCTACGATACCTCTCCTTACCCAGGCCGGGCCGCTCCCGGTAAGGGTCGAGGCTTTGTCGCTAAAAGACCTCTTTGTTACGGTACGCTCCACAGGAGGAGAAGATATTGAGGCGGGCCCGGTTGACCTAGGCTTTATTGACGGCGGCTCTGGCGCGGGGCTTCTCACCGTAAGCGCCGCCGTGCCGGGGGTGCCGGAGAAGCTCTCCCTCTCTGCTGCGATAGATACTGAGAGGCTTTCTCTTAAGGAGGGAAGGATTCTTACCGGGCCAGTGGTGATTGGAGGCGGAGAGGCCGGGGGTGAGGGGATATTCGCCCTGCCGGTCTTAAATGCCTTAAATGGGGTGAGCGGCACGCTCGATTCCGTCATCGACTTTGAAGCGGACTTCGAAGGCCGTAGCCTCACGGTAAAGTACGTAGGCAGCTTCGACGGGATTGGTTTCAGAAGAGCCGGTGGTAAAGGTAGGCGAGGAGCGAAGAGAGTCGGCGCACTCGACGGAAGTATCAAAGCTACCGTCATCATTCCTCTTGACCTCTCGACAGTAGGGCTTAATCTTTCCATCTCTGCCGCCGGTAAGGGAGACCTTAGTGGCTCAGCCCCTCACAAACTCACGCTTAAAGCCCTCTACGATACCGGTCTGGAGAAGCTCTCAGTAGACGAGTTGCTCTTCGACTC
>JAJCZG010000033.1 GCA_029262475.1 Deltaproteobacteria bacterium | reverse complement strand
GAGCCCCAGAGGATCGGGTTGCCGGTACCGATATCGGAAGGCATCTTCTCTATAAGGGCGTGCCATGTCAGATAACCGCCGTCCATGGTACCGGGGCTGCCGGGCCATGCGTAGGCTTCGCCTTCATGTCCCCTCTCCTCTGTATAGGTCTGCCACCAGTTGCAAGATGCACGGTCAAACCCAAGGCCTTCATCTCCGTCACAACTGCCTTGAAGACCATCGTGAGCAGCACCAAGCTGCAGGGTGAGATGTGGGTTGTCGAGCTGAGTAACAGTAGACGGGTCTGACTTTATCTTGTACTCGTCGTCCCCGGGGAGCCCGGTGAAGTAGACATAACCGTAGGCTGCCGGGCCTGCATGGAGCACACCGTCGTCAGTTATGAAACCACCCTGGGTGAAGGCCAGGTCTCCTGTCTTCTGTGAGGCGACGACATTGCCGTGCTCGTCGTATACGTTCACCGTCACACCGTTAATGCCCGGCTCTATGACTGGACCGTTATCGTTACCATTGGTGAAATGATCGTAGAAGACGTAGTGTAGCAAGCTCGTAGTCTTCTGCGGGTAGCTCATAAGGTAGGCGTCCTGCGGGCCGGTTGCCCATACGGATACACACTCACCCGCTATTGATGCGCAATCGGCACCGGCATCGGGATGAACTCCCGTGGGGTGCATGAAATTACCCATAGTAGGTCCGCCAACAGACCAGCCTGCCGTGCCGTTAGGCAGTGGAGCTCCATTGATGGAGTCGCTAAATCTGCCGTCCGGGTCCCAGTTGAATTCTCTAGTTGTAACGGCATGTCCCGGAGCGGCGAAGACGGCGATCACTTCCCCGGCGTCGGGTTTTATCCCGTCCTTACTTGGTATGGTCGCTTCCCAGCAATTCGTGCCGGGTAACATCGTACCGTACATTATGTGCGCTCCACCCGAGTGCATGTTTTGAATCATGACCTGGGCGTCCATGATGGGCGCGTTGCCGGCATAAGTCGTCTGCCAGGTCGTTACCGGCCCTGCGGGCCCCTGTGTGTAGATAGCCGTGCCATCACCGGTATATAAACAACCGCCGATTGTCATGCCGCCTACGACCGCACTTGCGGGGCCCGATCCAACGAGCAACGCAAGCAAAGCAAAGAGCGGCATCAGCAACAGCCCCTTTCGTTTAAAAATCTTTTCTTTCATAAAAAGTAACCTCCTCTACCTATCATTAAGAGATTCACGTATATATCGTATTTCTTAAAACCACTCACATCCCAAGTTAGAGGTTTGATATACGTGACAGTTAGTCAATCATCTTCCTTTTCCTTATATATTGATCTACTCCATGTAACCGCCAGCCTACCTCCTTTCAGTAATACTTGGGATGGGAGCATAACATCCTGCCTAATTAAAACTAATCTCGTTGTTGGATATGCAGAGTCACATATAAAGGACACTGCATAATGCTAAATATAAAAAATGCCATAAGCAGCGCAGACCTCTGCGCCGCCGTGGCAACCTTTACCACAATAAATTCCTTGAACCCGTCGTGAATTCAGAGAAAGTTACAGACCTAAAGACACTTCCGGAAAAGAGCTACGTTCTCCATTCATGAGACACGCTGCTTCAACCCGTGAAGGAGTCAGTAAAACAGCGGGCGCCCCCTTAATTAGCGACCTTACCCCGCGCAGTACCCTGCTCTACGCTAAATAGGCTCCATAACAACCCTCTGCCGTCCAAACCGTTATGATCCTCTACAGACTCAATAAACAGTTATCGGCACAATCAGGGTATCCGGACAGGAAAAGCTCTCAGCTCCGGGGCTCCTACTCAGCGGTATAGTACCGAACCTCTTTTAAAGACTTAAAGAATACCGGAGTTCTCCATTCAACTATCCACCATATAATAAGTGCTATGATTATAGTATAGGTGCTATAGCGTGTCAAGCGTAATTCATTTGAAAAATATTTCAAAAGGTAAAACAAACTCATAAGTCTATGAAAACATGGCTTAAATCAATATCTTTAAAAAAAATATCCTGGAATTCACAACTAAAACATGAATACGGAAAATAAAAAGATTAATAGTTCATAGCATATGATAGCAATATGGGTGCCAAATCCATAGAAGGTTATAACTTGTGGATAATAAAGGTTTTTGCATTTTGAAGGCAGTTTTTGCTTTTATAACATCATACAAAAAACTGAATCAATGCATACTAATAACTGGATTATGGCTGTAAAGTAGATTTACAGATACATTAGATATATAAGAGCGCTATGAGGTAATGTTGCAGGGCTCGGAGAAGAAAGCCTCTGGCTGGAATGCAGCAGTGTGAGGCGGGAGAAAAAAACAAAAAAACTCCGGCCCGCTCGAAAGCGGGCCGGGGTGTCTGAGGTTAGTGTTACGGTTCAGTCAGCTTCTCCCCTATCAGGGGCAGTTGCCTCCGAAGCCGCCCGGTGCGTTGACGGTACCGGTAAGGTTGCCGCCATCGACGCTGTACGGGACGGAGCAGGCGCCGGTCTCTATAACACTGAAGACGTCGGCCGGAAGGCCGGTTGTCTTCACTTCACCGTTATCTATCGACCAGTCGGTCTGCCCCGTACCTGTGATGGCCAGGTGGGCCTCCCACTTCTCACCGAGGTTTACGGAGGAAGGAGTGACCGTTATGCCGCCGCCGCCAGGCGGAGGTGTCGTCAGCGGAGTCGCTATCGTAACCGCTTCAGTACAGCCTATGGCGAGGGCCGGATCGTAGACCCATGTTACGCCGGGCCATGCCGGACCTTGAACGTCCGTTATGGTGTATACCGTCTCAGGAGCTGTGCTCGGAGTGACGGTTCCAACGGCCGTGAGGCAGGTGCTCGGGTTACCGGCAGTGGTGCAGTTGTTTATTGCGCCGCCACCGGACGGGTTCCAGCTACCTGTTACGATAGCGCCAGCTACCGAGAATCCGGCATCGTCTATGACGGTGATATCTGCCAGCGCACTCCAGGTGCCGTCGCCGTTATCATTTGCGCTTCCGGCTATACCGGATACGCATATACCGAGCGGCGGTATGATAACACCGGAGGTAAGCGGCGTCCATGCAAGCTCACTCCTGAAACCGGCCTGTCCTACGCCGAACCACAGCATCATATCATCGTAGTGGGCCCAGGTGTTCGGAAGGAGCGGCCCGCCCAGGGAATCCGGAACGTTCGTTACGGTGAAGGACTTATCGTTACCGAGCGTGCGGTGTATGCCTGATGCGAAACGCCTCTCAGCCTCGGCACCCTGATCAAGGAAGTCCGGGTGGCTCGTGGAGCATGCGAAGCCCACTCCGCTTCCAGGTACGTAGACATTGTTGTTCATCCAGTTACACCACGGATCGCCATTGTACATGACGCCCATGAAGTAGTTGTAGTGGTCGTAGAGACCCATTGCGGCGCCGTTCATAGCAAATGACTCGTCGAACCAGCTACTCGTAAGGTTCGGATCGAGGTCGCCCATGCCGCTGAATATGCCACCTTCGAACTCACCGGCCATCGGTACGCCGAAGAGCCTGCCGGAAGCGACGTCTATGGTAGCGGTGGCGAGGTCAACACGGGTTGCGGCTCCAGCCGGAACGACTACGTCGTCAGGAAGGCCGAGGCCGTAGAGAGATACCGCGTCAAGGGTCTCGTGGGCCAAGTTATCGAAGCCCACGGCATCGAGTGCAGCATTGAAGAAGATCTCCTGACTCACACAAGTCGAGTCGGCATCATCGTTACCAGGCTCTGCCGCGATGACAGTAGCCGCGCCGCGGCATGCGAATACATCGTAGCCGGGGCCGGTAAGGCCTGTGTCGGTTGCGAAGCCGTCCCTGACGGAAAGATAGATATCTCCGTTAGGCGCAACGGCCGCTCCCCAAACTTTCTCAGCCGCACCGGTATTAAGTGCGATATCAGAGCCGTCGAAGTAGAGGTCGATGTAACCTGTAGCCGGATCATAGACGAGGAGATCCTCATCCAGCGGCCTCGGGTTTGCACCGTTCCATGCACTTGCCGGGTCCGTAACGAGCGGGTTCGGGTTTACCGTCGCATTTCCGGAGTTGGCGCTTCCCCTTGTAGAGAAGACCATGCGTCCGTCATCCAGTATGTGGAGAGTAGTGATATCCTCAATGTTATGATCGGCGAGGCCGTTAGCGCCGCCGTCGAAGAAGAGGCTCCACACGCCTGCGTCGTAGAGGAGAACGTCCTCGTCGTCGTAGGTAATGCCGTCTATGACAACGGTCTGTAACGTTGTAGCTCCTGCGAATGATGCGTAGAATGTATCCTCGTCAACTACGTGGAGGGCGTCTATATCCGCGTTACCCGGAAGACCCGCCAGGGAGCCGTCGAAGTACATGTGGAAGTTGGTTCCGTCGTAGAAGAGGATATCCTCATCCCTTACGGTGGCCGCATACGGTGTGCCGTCGGAGTTTACGACGTTAAGGCCGATGCCGTTACCGTTAAGAGAGGTGAAGAACTTGCCGAACGGGTCGGTGAATCCGGGCTCCGCAACAACCTGCACCCTGTAGGTGCCGGGGGTTATGCCCCTGAACTCGTAGAATCCGGGCATCGGAGCAGGATCGCCTGCGGTCTGTAAACACGTGGCGCATACGACAGGTCCGGCAGTGACAGAACCAACTTCGCTTACAGGCATGCCGTTAATCCAGCCCTGTATGTTCTGCTCGTCCTTGATGACGGAACCGGTCGTTGCGGTGGCAACAACTGCTCCTGCAGCGTCGAGGAGATTTACTGTAACACCCTGCCGAAGGACCTCATCGGCCTCGTCCCAGGTATAGTTACCGAGCCAGTCGCCGAGGCTCAGGTGGTCATAGAAGACGTTACCTATGATGTAACCCTCTGCTCCCGGGACCTCCTCTACCTGGAGGTCAACGAAGTAGTTGACTGTAGCCCACTGTATGTGGCGGTTCATAGAGTTATGCGTGACGCTCGTGATAACCGGGGCTGGCAGTATTCCGCTGCCTACGCACGGTATCGGACCGCCGCACTGTATCTGCTGGAAGTCCTCGGTAATGATCTTACCGCGGAAGGTGTCTCCACTCTGGATATCGACATAGGTAGCGCCGAGGGCTTCGGTCTCGCCGAAGAACCGGTTGAAGAAGAAACCGTTGGCGTTGGTGGGAACTTCCCAACCGGTGTCACCTGACTTGACGGTCGTCTTGACCGCGGCATTCGGGACGCCTGCGCCGAAGGTAGTAGCGCTACAATCGATACCTGTACAGTCCTGCACAAAGCCCATCGACCTGGCGCCGAAACGCGGCATAAGCACGTTACCCATCTGCGTAACCTGGAGCGGCTGTACGGTAACACCGACACCGACTTCGGGTACGTTAAGAAGCGGCTGGTCGAAGATGAAGAGGAAGTAGTCGCCGGGCGGTACGTTCACGAAACCAAAGGTCGCGCCTGTGGGCTCGTTAAAGCCGCCCGGGTCAGCGGCCTCTACCGTGGCCATAAGCTGAGGCATGTCGCCGCCTCTATAGAGGGCGAGCCTGCCTGCCGGTATGGAGCCGTTCGCCATGACGTCCTGATTGGAAGGACCTGGGTCTACCACAGGGCAACCAAATGTGCAGGAACCAAGGTTTTCGTTAAGGTTCCATAAGAAACCGTTCTCGTAACGCGCGCCGGTCGGGGGCACACGTCCGCCGTTTACCTGGGGCATCGCCTCTACTGCGTCGGCGTCCATGAGGTTACCCAGGATGCCGCCGGCGATGAACGGGTTACCGCCTCCGTCGTTACCGAGGTTCTCGATAAAGGCGTGGAAGGTAAGCATACCGCCGCCGTCTGTACCGGGGTGTCCCGGACCAAGGTCGGCTTCCCAGAAGTGTCCCGACTCTTCCGTGAAGGTCTGGTACCACATCGGGGTCATCATGGCGCGCGTGGCGTCATCGAGGTGGAGATGCGTGTTAACGCCGCCAAACGGATCCCTTGAAACTGCGTCGGCGTTTGAGGCGACTTTATACTCGCCGGGAACAAGGTTAGTAAAGTAAACATAACCCGCTGCTGCCGACAGATCAAAGGCTATACCGTCAGCTGTCGTGAATGCCTCGGCACCTGTCAGTTTACACTGAACCGCCGTTGCGCTGCCGGTTCCGGTGATGTCGCTCGGGTCGCCGTTCTCGTCATATATACATACGTTAACACCCTGTATCGGGAACTCTACATTGGCTCCGTTCGGGTTTCCGTTCGGGAACTCGTCATAAAAGACGTAATGGAGCAGGTTGGCGTCCGCCAGCGGCAGCGGCGGAAGGTAGGCATCCTGCGCTCCGGCCGCAAAGACGGATGCGGTGCCTGTTCCTCCTGCTTCCAGGGCCGGACCGGTCGGGTGAATGAACTCACCTGCTGCGACGTACCTGCCGTCCGGGTCCCATGTCCACTCCCTGCTGGTCGTGTCATGGCCTGGGGCGCTGTAGACGACTACCAGGTCGGTGAAGTCCGGGGTAATGCCATCCGCTGAGGGGACAACAGCCTCCCAGCAGTTAGCCGGGGGTCCGCCGGGCTCGCCCGGGGCGAAGTCGGCCATAAGGCCGGTGGTGCCGTATGTTACGAAGGTTCCGCCGGAGTGCTGGTTCTGCACCATGACCTGACCGTTCGTAATCGGCGGTGTGTTCGGGCTAGGCGCGTAGTCGGTCGCATAAAATGCAATGATCTCAACGCCTGTTGGGTCCGGACCGTAGGTGACGGCGGCGTTACCGGTATAAAGGCAGCCGCCTATCGTCGTGCCGCCGGGTATGGCGCTCGCAAAGCCCGCGCTAAGCACTAATGCCAGTATTGCCAGCATAGGTATCAGCAGCATGCCTTTGCGTCTGCTAAATATACTTTTTTTGTTCACAATCTTCCTCCTGTTTGTCTGTTTGTTAAGACTTTCACGCATAATAAATTTATTAATATAATATTAGTCGATGGTGAGGGTATGTTATGCGCAAAACCGTTATACACTTCAATAAAACCTGCATTTTGGATACATATGCCTGTAAATCAGAGCCCTCCTACCTCCTTTCCAGTCTTCAGGATGCCTGGCACACAAAGCACCCCGAGTAGTCTACCGGCGAGGTAGGCGTATCATACCCGGCAGGCAGTTTAAAGATGGAAAAATTTGAAGCATTACTAGAATTTTATAAAAAAAGACACCACTAGGTCACATAAAGCTTGTGACCCCGTAGCGTCTTCGCTACAACACTCTCCCGGTCCACCGTGAACAGGGAGAGTTACACTAAGTAAAAACAATCTTGGTGACTTTAGCCTAAGGTAGCAGTTCAGCCATGAAACATTACTACTAACTTAAGCAAAGAATACGTGAATTAAACAGAAGCCTCATAGCAAATGCTATAATAGTTGTTTTGTGTTTAGTTTGTTTAATTATGAGATTAGTAAACTTCTGCAGAGCTAGTATATTCTATGGGTTATAGCATGTCAAGTAAAACGTATAGCACTATGTGTTTTTTTTTAATTTGATATAAAGCATGAGTTTTCAATGAAAGACTTCTTATATAGTTGAGGATATAGAGGAAGTTGGAGGGGGCATATAGTTTTGATACATCAACTGCTTTACAGCATATAGCGTTGATATATCGTGGTCTAAACAGGTTATCTTCTGAAAAGAGGCGGTGCGATGAAAAAAAGGATATTACTAAGGAAAATACTTGTGATGGGATACTAACAGTTAAAGACTAGAGTGGAGGAGCTGTACGCCCCTTAAAGCGCTGCGGCTTCTGCCCGCGCTTTAGTAGACGGTTAGGGGCCAGGCGTCTTTGTCTTTGCGCCGCCTGGCCCTTCTTATTATTGATCTGAGTATTTTCAATCTCTTTATCAAGCGGCGTTAGGCCTATTTCAAAGGTCTGCCCACCGCTCATCAGGAGCACGCTGCTCGTGCCGATCTCTTTTACGACAAACCCTCCTAGCCTATCTCCGACCTTATAGTAGTTTGGCCCGTCAGGCTGGCCGTGAATGCTAATGAGAGCAGCCTCTTCACCGTGGAGCAGCACCGTCCCAAGGAGAGTGGCCTGTGGCGGAGCCATGGCGACCACGGGAAGGAGGTTATTTTGAGCGACGCCTGTGACTGCGTCCTCGTACTTCATCCTTGTGGCCATAAAGAGGTCTTTCTTGACTATGTCATTATAAGAGGCTTTATGTGAGAGTGATCTCACAGTATAACCACGCTCTGCCTTATCACTGAGCTCTCCTCCGCTGAAAGAAATATTTACCGGCGGCTTTACCCACAGAGAGATATTCCATAAAAGGAAGAGTACGGCTGTAGCTGCGAGGAGGCCCTTCAGGTATTTACCCTGCTCACCGGTTACCAATGTCTCTGAATAAAAAAAACTCAATTTATGACTCCTGTTGAATTTTCACTGCACACATAATAACACAGCTTTCATCAATTTTAAAGTTCGCACCCCGTAGCGCAGGGAGGAGGTCCGCGCTACGGGGTGCTTTCCGGCCTTTGCCGGCAAGGCTCATAGGGTCTGGAGATCCAGTGATGTTAGTTTTCCGACCACTCGCGCCTTTCAAAAGACTTAGATCCTTCTTCGATCCATCCGGACGGCGTATTGGCCGTCTTTACGTACGTGAAGTTTAAGGTCGTTCCGCTTCTCTTGCCAGCTAACTCAACATCTGCGTCATCGTCGTCATCGTCATCGCCTTCTGACTCATCGCCGCCGACGACAAGGGAACCGTAGAAATTGAGGTTCAGATTGTAGTGGCCGTCGTCGTCGCTATCTGATTCGTCATCGCTGTCTGATTCATCGTCGCTGTCTGATTCGTCATCTTCGTCGTCTTCATCATCTTCGTCGTCGTGCTCTTTCTTTTCCTTACCACCCTCGAATTTGGCCTCTTCACTGGCTATCATTATGGCGCCGCCGCCTACGGTACCGACATTAACACCAAAGTCTCCGTACTTGGCCTTGAAGTTAATCTCGTCGGCAACTACCGCAAGCCCGTTAGCCGGCATGAAGTTAATCGTACCGCCGTCACCGTAAAAGTCTATCTTTCCATCCGGTGAATCAATATCAGTTGAAGTACCGACAAGAATGGTAGCAGTAATCGGCACTGTCTCTCCAGCCGGTGGTCCCATAAACTCGAGGTGCTCTCCCGAATCGATGATATTTACAATGCTACTCGTATAATTGCCAGTCGGTGCAGTATAGGCATTAAACTGGACGACATTTATAAACGGTTTATCACCATCATCATCCGACTCGTAAGTATAGGTGCTTGGGGCTATGCCTCCGGGACAGTCGGTGCCGCGCTCGGCAGTCCATGATTTATCCGTACACCAGTAAACCGTAGTATCATCGTCGTCCGTCTCTGCATATGCGTTATATGTATAGCCAAGGAGCTCCATCTCGTAGTAGAGCTTCCAAGTCTTGCAATCATCCCCGCAGCTCGACGTACCCCCAACAGAGGGTGTCATGATAATGACCTGCTGCGAGTCGAAATTATCCTGGTCCTGGTAATAGGCGAAGTCCAGGAGCGGGGCGTCCACCTGCCCATGTTGATCGTCGCAAGAGTTGAACTTACCGCTGTTGCAGTTCGGGGAGATCTTTTCCGTGCTCTCCATATCAGCGTCCCCTGTCACATAGTTACCTTGAAGTTTGATCCCGTCTTTAGCGTAGAACTTACCGGCAAGTGTGCCTGGGGCGTCTCCCGTACCAGTCCCGTCTATCTCTCCTTCACTAAATATTGCATACTCAAAGGCCTCTACCTTCGACCTTACAACGAGCGATACGCTCCTATCCAAGCCGTTTGCAGAGGCGGTAACCTCAATAAGGATGTCGTCTCCACCGAGTGTTACATACCTGTTTAAACGTGAAGAATTATCCTCCCTGCCATGGGAGCCGGTAGAGTCGTAGACTGTCGTCGTATATATTGCCTCTGTATTTCCAAGGTCTATAGTACCGCTGCTCTCAGCGTCCCATGTGGAGGCGTCGTCCGAGGTGCTGCCGTCGCCGTCGAGGTCCGGGCCCCAGTTGGAGTTGCCGCGAATCTTGTCTATCGCTTCGGCGATCCCCGCCTCAGCCCCCATGAAAGCCTGGCTTGAGTATAAGGTGTTGGCCGATATCTGTATATTGGCGGTGCTTGTATATACAATGGCCAGCCCTAACGCCGAGAAGGCCAGCATGAAAACCAAGGCCAATATCAACACTATCCCATCTTCATTCCTTAACGGAAGAGCGACGAGGGACTTGTCAATGGTCTTCTTATTTCGGGCTATCTTAAACAATTTTCACCTCAGTAGTTCAAGTATGTTAAAAGTTTTGCTAACTCCTTAAGAGAATGATCTTTACTTCAATCTCATCTTGCAAATATTATAGCAATGTATAGATAATATGTCTGTAGGACGAAAAGCCTTTTTTATGTAGGAGTTTGTCCTACAAGAAAAAGCCCTTACAGATAAGGACTTTATGAAAGTATCGGCCCTGGTGATGAGCCGGTAGTTAAGTGAGGCCTCTATCAACTCAAGTAAAAAACGCTATAGCACGGCAAGGCAACTAGTCGAGAAGTCCGTTAGAGAGGACGTAATGCGTCATCTCGGCGTTATTATTTAAGTCCATCTTCTCAAGTATTCGCGACCTGAAAGTGCTAACCGTCTTTACACTCAGAAGTAGCTCCTCGGAGATATCTTTCACCGTCTTTCCCGAGGCTATCATGCCGAGAACCTGAAACTCACGGTCCGAGAGCCTCTCGTGAGACGGGCCGTCCTTACCAGCGCCTACGGCAACGGCGAGCTTTTCTGCGAGTGTAGGAGTGATATATTTTTCACCTCTTGCGACCTTGCGCACAGCGTCAAGAAGACTCTCTGAAGCGCTCTCCTTCGTAAGGTACCCCGAGGCACCGGCCTTAAGCACGCGCACGCCGTACTGCTCTTCGGGGTGAGTACTCAGTATAAGAACCCCGACCCCCGGCGCCGCGGTCTTAAGTTCTTTTAAAACGTCAATGCCTCCCCTGCCGGGCATGGAAATATCTAAGAGGATAACGTCGTAATCCTCTTTCGAGACCTTCTCCATCACCTCCTGGCCGGTAGCAGCCTCACCTGAAACGGCCATATCGTCCGTATCCATGAGCATCTGCTTGAGCCCTGCCCTGACGATTGGGTGGTCGTCGGCTACGAGTATCTTTATCATTTCACATCACCTTCCAAGTTTTTTATCATGCCGCGCCTCCGCCAAATACGTTATCAAGTAAAGAAACAGCCCTGACGGTTAGGCGTTCACCGGATGCGAATAACATTTGTCGCGTTATCAAGCCGCATCGCCGCCAAATACGTTATCAAGTGGAACGCTGGCCCTGAGCATGGTTCCCTTGCCTTTGGCCCCCTTGACCTCAAAACTTCCTCCGAGCGAATAAAAACGCTCGTTCATACCGGTCAGTCCAAATGATTGTGAGGAGCGGCTCTCGGCTTCGGTAATGCCCCGACCGTTATCGACCACTTCCAGTTCAAGGGTTTTACCAATTTTTCTAATGCTCAGGGTGACCTTCGTTGCATCAGCATGGCGAGCCACATTGGTAAGCGCTTCCTGAGCGGCCCGGAAGAAGGTTGTAGCGGTATCCTTGTCGAGTTCGATCTCCTCGGGGTCGAATGATACCTCGCATTCTATGCCCGTGCGTTTCTCGTAGGCTTCGGCCTGCCACTCTATGCCGGCGATAAGACCAAGGTCGTCAAGAACCCCCGGCCTTAATTCGGAGGCTATCCTCTGGACCGTCTCCACGGCACCCTTTACGAGCGCCGACATCTCCTTCAGCTTGTCTATTAGAAGGGCCTCATCAGGAGAGATCTTCTTTGAGATATGGGCAAGGTCGTAGCTAAGAGCGGTAAGTATCTGCCCCAGATCGTCATGAATATCGCGCGCTATCCTCCCCCTCTCCTCCTCCTGGACGGATTGCAGGTGGAGGGCTAGGTTACGCACCTTGGCGCGTGAGCCCCTGATATTACATTCAATGACCTTGCGTTCTTCAACCTCCCTCCTCAACCCGTCACGTGTCTGGCGAAGGAGGAACTCCCTGGAGCTCTGGTAAAGAAAGACCAGGACAAAATTATAAAAAATAAAGAGGACGGATAAGAGGAGTAGTACGCGGTTGGCCCTCTGGGCGTCCTCCATGTCGGCGAGGAGGAGAAACTCCCCCTCCTCAAGCTGCACCATGACCGAGAGAAAACCCGATGATGAGACCGATAACTCCGATAAGAACTCAGGATACCTCTGTGTTTTATCTCCTTCGCCGCCAGGTAATTCAAGAATGCGCCTCTCCAGCTGAACCCATCCGCTATATATCGTATGGAGCCTGCCTGCGCTTAAGTAAAGGGCGCTATTATAGCTTACCAACTTGCGGTAACGCTTAAAGATGGCGTCGGCCTCGCTTTTGGCATCGATAAAATCCCGCATCGTCGTATCAAAGCCTACGGAGCCGTCGTGGAGCTTTACGGGAGAATCCTTTATGAGGAGCAATGGCCTTCTGAGGCTAACGAGCACCTCAAGGGCCGCCCTGCCCCTCTCTCCGGTTACGATCCTGGAGTAGAGGTTAAAGAAAAGGGTCGAGGAGACAAGTAACGTTATACCGAGAAGAACGCCCACAAGAAGGAGCTTTACGGTAAAACAGCCCCTGTATTTAGTGTATTTATTAACCACGTTTGCATCCAAATTTCAGAGATGGAGAGCGCGTAAGCAGACGCTTCCCCCTATAGAGCCAAAATATACCGGCACACTACTGTAAATTCGGCATAACACTCAGAAATCTTTAGCTTTTTTAGTGGAAGAGGAGAGAAAAACATGTGGCTGGAGCGATTATTTTACGGCAAGCACCCTCTGATACTTCTTAAAGTCGGTTACGATACTGGTATTGCCGAACTTTTCTTCTATCTCTTCAAGGCCGCCGGTACCCTTCCTGACATCGAGGATAAGGCTTCCGCCGGGAGAGAGGATCTCGTGAACGCGGTCGAGGTAGGTCGAGACGGGGTAGTGAAAACCCCAGGATATAAGGGAGATGACCAGGTCGATACTCTCGCCGGTCTCGATTGAAGAGTCTTCGCTGACCTCCATCGTGTGTACATTCGAAGCGGGGACGGCGTTACTCGTAAGGAGTTCTTTTGCGGTCGCAAGCGAGTTATAAAAGGCCCCTTTCTTATTAAAACTATAATAAACCTTGCTGTTGACGTCGGTTTTATCAAGGAGATAGAAGGAGATTTCATCCGTGGCGCCGTAGTGTTGAAAGATAAAAACGTCAATGCCCGCTACACCGCAGCCAATATCGAGCACAGAGGCGCACTTGGCGGGCAGATGGTCTTTTATGGCCGCGTACTCGTCGGCCATATCCTTCGTATAGAGGGCTTTGATCTCGCTAGCGCGGCTTACGGCCTGCTCCTCAATACTGCGTTTCAGATGATATGACGGGAAGAACTTACGGGTAAGCCTGCCCAGGGGGTTCTTGTCGGCTGAGTCGTTTATCAGGGTAGTACGCTGAAACATTATGTACTTTACAGCGTCGTCCGGGATATGGAAATCTATAATCATATAGCCTTTAAGTGCCGGGCTGACCGAGGCGGATATCGCGCCTGGCCGGGCGACACTCGTTAAGAGTGTTTTGCCCTGGAATAAGTAAGCGCCTGGTAAGTTTAGTTCACACCACAATACATTACCATGCTAATAATGTCTATCGAAAACCACCTTTACGGCCCCGCGAAGCGCTCCGAGCGGTGAATAAGGATTTGACACAAAGCGCCAAACTCGGAGATAATAGTAATTTCTAAGCTTTGGAGGCATGCGGATAGATGCAAAACAAGAAACAAATATGCTACAAGCGGCTCTACCCGTACTTTGCGGCCTTTGCCTTTATAACCGCTTTCGCAGTATACCTGCCCGCTCTGGACGGCAACTTCCTCTCCTGGGACGACCTTCGCTACGTAACCGGTAACGTAAATATACGCTCCCTCGACTACGACTTCATTAAATGGGTCTTTACAGGCACTGTCCTTGGCAACTGGCACCCGCTAACGATGCTATCACACGCAGTAGACTACGCCATCTACGGCCCGGAGAACCCCTTCGGGCACCACCTTACGAGCGTACTCATTCACGCGGTTAATAGCGCACTCGTCTTTGCGTGCTCCGTAGAACTTATACGCCGAGCGATACCGGGCGAGAGCGCCGGAGACAGTGGAGACAGTGGTTTTACCCCTATCTCGGCCGGATTAGTGACGGCACTTCTCTTCGCCTCTCACCCGCTACACGTAGAGAGTGTCGCCTGGATAAGCGAAAGAAAAGACCTGCTTTGCGCGCTCTTCTACCTCCTTACGGTCATCTCTTACCTAAAATACACCAGGGCAGAGGGGCGAAGCATAGCGCGGCGTTACGCCGTGACACTGATTTTATTCCTCCTGGCCCTTATGAGTAAACCCATGGCTGTTACACTCCCGGTTGTGCTTGTTATCCTCGACGTCTATCCGCTACGAAGGTTATCGGTGAGGACGTTTTTACTGGAAAAAGCCCCATTCTTTCTACTTACGGTCGTATTTTCTCTCGTTACCTTATGGGCGCAAAAGCTCGGCGGGGCCGTTAGCTCAACCTCGGCGATAAGCTTAAGCGAACGGATAGGGGTCGCGGCATGGGGATATTTTTTTTATATCTATAAGACGGTGCTGCCGATTGAGCTCGCCCCGCTCTATCCGTACCCGAGGGGGCTCTCGCTTTTTAGCGTAACCTACGGAGGTGCACTTATACTCCTTACAGCCGTAACCGCTCTATCGGTATTAACCTGGAAAAAGAGGCCCTGGCTCACAGCCTCGTGGGCTTACTATCTCGTAACACTTCTCCCGGTAATTGGGCTCGTCCAGGTCGGCATGCAGTCGGCCGCCGACAGGTACTCGTATATTGCGGGCATAGTCCTCTTCCTGCTCATAGGGCTCTCCGTTTCGGCCATTATAACGCGATACGCTCCGGCAAGGCGCCTCTCTACGCTCATTGTCGTAACGCTTTTACCTGTCTCCCTCCTCTGCGCAAAGACGATAGCGCAGAGCGGCGTATGGCACGACACCATAACGCTCTGGAGCCATGAGATAGAGATTTACCCGGAGGCCAGCGCGCTCCCCTATAATAACCGTGGCAGGGAATATCTTGATATCGTCATCGCGGGAGGGGTAGACAGTAATATGGCCGCCGCACGGAAGGCGCTTAAAGACTTTTCTAAGGCAATCGAGCTAGATAGCCGGTTTAACAAGTCTTTTACCAATAGAGGACTCCTCTACATGGAGTCGGGAAATCTCGCTTTGGCCGAGGCGGACCTCGACCGCTCCATAGAGATAAACAAGGGGCAAATGGCAGCGTATAATGGGCGGGGGCTCTTATATAAAAGGACAAGTCGGCCGCTAAAAGCCCTCTCGGACTTTACGAAAGCCATAGAGCTTGAGCCCCGAACTCCCGGCCCCTACAGTAACCGGGGGCTTCTCTATAAAGATCTCGGAGAGCTTGGTAAGGCCACAGACGACTTTAACGCGGCTATCGCGCTCGACAGGAGAAATACGCCTCCGCTCATCAACCGCGGCATACTCTTCTTCGAGACGGGGCGTTTTGATGAAGCCATAAAGGATTTTACCGATGTAATAACCTTGGAACCAAATAGCGCAATCGCGTATAATAACCGGGGCGGCGTACTATTAAGCAGCGGCAAGTCGCGTCTGGCAATAGTAGACCTCACCAAAGCCCTGGAGCTGGACAACACTCTTACGGACGCGTACTTGAACCTATCCCTCGCTTACGAAAACCTTGGAGATACGAAGCGGGCGAAGGTTTATTACAAGAAATACCAGGAAGTGACAAGAGGCGTTGATGGAACTCACTGACGACAGAATAACGAGGCATTTTGCCGCATTCATAATAGCGGCCCTATCCTTCGCCATATACGTTCCTGCGCTCTCAAACGGATTTGTCGGATGGGACGACCCGGTCTATGTCACAGAGAATGTTAAAAACCTCTCTCTCGGCGGCATGGAGCTACTCAGGTGGGCTTTTACGACGACTACGAACGCCCAGTGGCACCCGATATCCTCGCTCTCTCACGCCCTTGACTATAAACTCTTCGGCCTTGAGCCCTTCGGCCACCACCTTACGAGCGTCATAGTGCACGCCATAAACTCCACACTGGTATTTCTACTGACGCTAAGGCTAATAGCCACCGTCGGTGCCAACCGTGGTTATCTTGTCCCGGCAGGCACTTTTGCCACGAGCGCGGCCTTTATTACCGCCCTCATCTTCGCCCTCCACCCGCTCCACGTCGAGAGTGTCGCATGGGTAACCGAACGAAGAGACCTCCTCTTCGCCCTCTTCTACCTTTTGAGCATCATGAGCTACCTCTACTACGCCGGTGGGAGAGGTAAAGCTACCGGTGGATACATCCTCTCGCTGGCATTCTTCATCTGCTCGGTCATGAGTAAACCCATGGCCGTCACCCTCCCCGTGGTGCTCCTGATAATCGACTTTTACCCGCTTGAAAGGATTGGGAGAGGGAGAGGCGCGAGGGGATTTGTCGAAGGGTTCGTATGGAACGTAATAGAAAAGATACCATTTTTCATCGTAAGTCTGCTGGCGGCGGCTATAGCCGTATGGGCGATGAAGGGGAGCGACCACATAGTCGCGCTCACCGACACTACTACCTTCGAGCGCATACTGGTGGCGATACACGGCTACATATTCTATCTCTATAAGGCGATAGTACCGTTAAAACTCGCCCCCCTCTACCCGTTCCCGGAAGAAATTCGCTTTTTTAGCGCCAAATACCTGCTGCCGGTCTTCTTCTTCATCCTCATAAGCGCGCTCTGCGCTGTGACGGTAAGGAGAGAGCGCCTGCTTACGGCCCTCTGGCTATTCTATCTCGTAACGCTCCTGCCGGTAATCGGCATTATGAGGGTCGGGGCACAGGAGGCCGCCGACAGGTACAGCTACCTGCCGATACTCGCGCCCTTCATGCTGGCGGCTTTAATACTTGCCATTATCTACAGGAGGCTTTACGAGAAGACCGGCAAGGCAGTAATCATGCTGGTAGTCCTCGTTGTCTCGATTACGCTTACAAACCTTACGGTCAGGCAAACCCACCTGTGGAAGGATACAATTACCCTCTGGAGCCACGAGATATCCATATACCCGGACTCCGTAGCCGGGGCTTACTATAACAGGGGGATAGGCTACCTCAAGG
>JAJCZG010000032.1 GCA_029262475.1 Deltaproteobacteria bacterium | reverse complement strand
CGCCCATCTTTCCCTATAATATTTTGTTTTCCGGTCTTCACCCCTCCCCCGTCGCCCCCCCCCATGGGCCCCGCTACGGGTTTATTTTATCTCTATTTATATCCGACTTGATGGACCTAAGGGAGGTTCTTCTTGAAAAAGAAGGGCCTGGCTCGTCATTTTGGTCTCGTAAAGAAATAAGTCTTAGCATTAGCTCAAATTTTTGATACAGTTTTAGAGGCCCTTTCGAGGGCCTTTTTAAAAGTATCCTTAATTGTCTTATCTAGTCAGACAAAGTCGCCGACATTCTGGAGTTTTGTGAAGAAGAAAGATAATACTAAGCTTAGAAAGGGTTTTACTACAGGCTCTTCGGCTGCGGCCGGTGCAAAGGCGGCAGTAACGCTCCTCTTAACCGGCAAGCTCCTTAATGAGGTAGAGGTAACGCTTCCGCGTTCGGGTGACGGTACTATCGTTATTCCTGTTAAGATGGTAACGCTTGATGGCGGAGTCGCTACGGCTACTATAATAAAGGACGCAGGCGACGACCCGGATGTTACCGACAAAGCGGAGATCGTTACAGAGGTAAGGCTCGTGAGCGAGGCTCCGGGCGACGGAGAAGATAGTATACGCGTTTTGGGCGGAAGGGGCGTTGGGAAAGTTACGAGACCGGGTCTTAGTGTCGCTCCTGGTAATCCGGCGATAAACCCCGTGCCGATGAAGATGATAAAAGAGGCTGTAAGTGAGGTGACGGACACTCTTTGTGTGCCTCCGTCGGTGCTTGTAACCGTAAACGTGCCGCGCGGCGTTGAGCTCGCAAAGTACACGATGAACGCGCGCCTTGGCATAATTGGCGGTATCTCCATACTCGGCACTACGGGCATCGTGCATCCGTTATCTCTTAGCGCCTATACGGACTCCATCGGTTGCGCAGTGGAAGTGGCGGTGGCCACCGGTCTATCCGAGGTAGTCTTTTCGACCGGAAGGAGCAGCGAGCGGGTCGCTGAAGAGGGGCTTAAGCTCGACGGCGCGGCCTATATTCTTACCGGAGACCATATGGGCTTCGCCCTCTTGGAAGCCGCGAAGAAGAAAGAGATAAAGCGGGTTACGGTCTCCGGGCAGTTCGGTAAGTTCAGCAAACTCGCAAGGGGCGAGTTCGAAACCCACTGTAAGGACTCAAGCGTTGAGATGGGTTTTTTAAAAGACGTTGCCGTAAGGAACGGTGCAACAAAGGAACTGGCCCTGAGGATAGAGCAAGCCAATACCGCCCGCGAAGTCTTTTTTATCTTTAAGGAAGAGGCCCTTGAAGGAGCAATAAGAGAGATAACAGCTCTCGTTAAGAAGAACGCCGCCGAGCGGTCGGCTGGAGGCGTTTCGGTAATGTCAATGCTAGTAGGTTACGACGGAAAGGTGGAGGTGAGCCTCTGATGATATATGTAATCGGTGTCGCCTCAAGCGGCTACGAGAGCCTTACCGGGCGTGCCGTAAGGCTCATAGAGAAGTCAGATATAGTCATAGGGTCCAAACGCTTCCTAAGCGATTTCTACGATCTCAAGGGAGATGTATTCTTTCTTGAAACGGGGCTTATGGCGGCCCTTGATTTTATAGAGAAAAATACGGATAAGAGGATCGCCTTCCTTGCGACAGGCGACCCTTTGCACTTCGGCGTAGGCACACTTCTCGCTACTCGCTTCGGTAAGAAGATGGTAACGGTGCTCCCAAATGTGAGCATTGTACAGGAGGCCTTCGCCCGCTTAACCGAGAGCCTTAACGGTGTTAAGGTATTAAGCGTTCACGGCGGGAAGGACGGCGGCAAGAGGGCTCTTAAGTCTTCGGTAGAAGAGATACTCGAATCAGGCAGCGCGGCCATATTTACCGACTCTCTTAACACTCCGGCGAAGGTGGCCTCGAAGCTTATGGAATACGGCCCGGGGGCTTGCCGCGTAGTGGTCTTCGAGCGTCTCGGTACGGAGCGTGAAAAGATCACACGAGGTACTTTAAAGCGTATAGCCGGGATGAAATTCGATGCACTAAACTTGATGGTAATCTTAAAAGAAGCGTCTTCAGTGGAGACCGAACCCCGGGGCTTTGGCTTCCCGAATACCGCGTTTTCTTCCGACGGCGGTATGATTACCAAGGAGGAGGTGCGTGCCGTTGCCCTCTCCAAATTAAGGCTCAGAAAGAACATGACCTTCTGGGATATCGGGGCAGGGAGCGGGTCTGTATCGGTTGAGGCCTCGCGTATCATAAGCCCCGCTCGCGCCTACGCCATTGAGAGGGTACCGGAGAGGGTGCTCGATATAGAGGATAACAAGAAGCGTTTCAACTGTGCTAATTTAAATATCATAACCGGCGAGGCACCGGCGGCTCTAAAAGGGCTGCCGGCCCCTGATAGGGTTTTTATCGGCGGTGGCGGCGGGAACTGCGCGGGACTCAGGCAGATACTCCGTACGGTTTCGAGGCGTATCCCAGTTGGCGGGCGTATTGTAGTAAACGCTGTTACGCTGGAGACTTTTACCGAAGCGGTTGATTTCTATAAGCGCGACAGCTATGAACTTGAAGTCGTGACAGTAAATATCTCTAAGACCAAATCTGTTAATCATATAAACCTTCTTACGGCCACAAACCCCGTACATGTGATAACGGGCGTAAAGTTATGAGCAAGCTCGGCGTATTATACGGCGTCGGCGTCGGCCCGGGCGACCCGGGGCTAATAACCTTTAACGCTTTCAGAGTTTTAAAGGCCGTGCCTGTGATCGCTATGCCTGACTCCGGCAGGGAGGGCGACTCGGTTGCTCTTACGGTCGTAAGGGGCGCCCTCGATGAAGGTCTCCTCGATAAAAAGGAGATACTAAAACTCTACCTTCCTATGACGAAGGAGGCCGGGAGTTTAAGAAGAGCAAGGCTTGACGCAACCAGGGTAATCGCAGAGTGCCTTAAAGAAGGGCTCGACGTTGCCTTTATAACCCTCGGCGATCCGCTCTTCTACTCAACATTTAGCTACCTCGTCCCGCTATTAAAGGAGATACTCCCTGAGGCCGGTGTTGCGACCGTAAGCGGCGTAACGTCTATAACCGCCGCCTCTGCATCTATCGGAGCGCCGCTCACGGAGGCCGATGAGAGCGTGGCCGTCGTACCCGCTACATACGGCATGGAGGAGATTAGAAACGCCCTGGAGCACCACGACACCGTAGTGCTCATGAAGATAAATAAGGTGCTCGACGGGGTGCTCAATCTGCTCGGTGAGATGGGGCTTACGGGTATGGCCGTTTACATAGGGAGAGCTTCGTGGCCGGGTGAAGAGATCGTTCGTGACGTGGAGAGCCTAAGGGGAAGGAAGGTCGATTACTTTTCAATGATGATAATAAGAAAGGGCGCTTAGGCTCGTCTAGCGCCCCGCTTTTCTGGCGGCTGCGTTATCGCCCTCTTTCGCCTTTACAAGACGTCCCCTTATGTCTCCGAATAAGAGAACGTCTTTGGCGACGGCCTCGACGGGGACCATATCCTCGTTAAAGAGTATCTCCACCACCCCGGTCTTGGAATCGAAGAAATCCTTATCTATTATCGCCCTGGCGAAGTATTTGGCCCCGTTATCACGGGTTCCGACGTGTTTTTTGAACTCTTCACTTGTAGCGATCCTAAGCTCTATGTCGTCCATAGGCTTATCTTTCTTCGGGATGGTCTTGATGAAATACTCTCGCCCTTCCTCTATCGGACCGTATACCCCGTGGCGGAGGTTGTAGAAGGCGGTAAGGGGGCCGTCGTACTTCTCTCCAGGCGGGATAGGCATCTCGCCGGTTCGCCGGATCTTGCCTTTTTTGTATGTGGTCCAGCTGAGCGTGCCCTTGTCGTAGTCCAGTTTTTGAACGCTCTTTCTGATCTTCTTGCCTATACGGACGTCCTTTTCCAGACGGCCTGTGACAAAGCGGTCTCCACTTTCGACGATCTTCAGATGCGTGGTGTAGGTGTCTTTCCGTGAGCGGAAGAAGCGTCCTATCGCCCCGGTCGTATGGGCAGAGAGTATCGCTACGTACTGACCCTCTTCGTCCCTGGTAAGGCGTATCGTCCCTTCGGCTACGTTACTTAGTATCCAGAAGCCTATGGAGTAAGTGAACTCCTCTCCGACGAAGGCCTCGCCAATACTGAATTCGCCTGCGGACTCCTCCGGGGACACCTCAGAGGCTGTCGTCTCCGCCGAGGCTGCAGTTGATAGTGACGGCGGTGAGATTATAAGTATGGAGGCGAAGAATATTACGGCGAGCGGAAGTATAATGTAATTTTTCATCATTATATAAAGATAAGCTAAAACCTCATAAAAATCAAGCTCATACGAAACGTCGTGAAGGCATCGATGAAGGTTTGGTATAGACGTGGTTTAAGAGATAGGCTAAATATAAGACTTTTCCTGCCCCCCTTGCGGCAACTTTAAATACTCTCTTATTGACAAGGCCCGCGTTTGTATTTAAAATAGACGATGCACAATCCACGACTAAAGAAACCGCTTCTGATCCTCGCCCTCTTCACCTCTCTTTTTCTTTATAAAGATACGGCTTTCGCGGCCGATGGTGCTTTGTTAGACTCCAAGCACACGGTAAAAGTTATCGTCATCGACCCCGGCCACGGCGGGATCGATACAGGAGCCATAGGGCCCGGAGGAGCGCAGGAGAAGGATCTCACCCTTGCCATAGCCCTTAAGGTCTACGATCTCCTGGCCGAAAAGACCGGTGCCGTCGTGCTCCTCACGAGAGCTACGGACGAGTACCTCTCGCTTAACGAAAGAACGCTCTTTGCTAACCAAAACAGGGCCGATATATTCATAAGCATCCATATAAACGCTGCCAGAAGAAAGATGGCCAGAGGTGTTGAGACCTATTTTCTGAGTTTTGACGCCTCAGACGACGATGCGCGAATGGCCGCAGCCTTTGAAAATAACCTCATAAGCACCGGTGAGGCCGTAAAGGATGACGGCCCCAAGAACGACATAGAGTCGATACTCTGGGATCTGGCCCAGACGGAGGCGCATATAGAGAGCTCTATGCTCGCCGAGGCGATATACTACGAGATATCGAATGCCGCCGGAGGGGAGAACAGGGGCGTTAAGCAGGCCCCCTTCATAGTGCTCGTCGGGGCCACTATGCCTGCGGTGCTGGTAGAGGCGGGTTTTATATCTAATCCGAAAGAAGAAAAAAGGCTCCTGAGCGAAAGAGTTCAAGACGACCTCGCCGACGCGATAATGACTGGCGTCCTGATCTTCTCCGAGGAACTAAGGAAGAAGGTCGGTATCACCGCCGATAACGATGAGAGCACAGGGGATACGCATGAAGAGAATTGACGGCAGGGGACCGGGTGATTTGAGGCCCGTTAAAATACAAAGAAACTTTCTGAAATTCGCCGAGGGCTCCGTCCTCATCGACATGGGGGACACGAGGGTGATATGCTCCGCTACGCTCGAAGACCGCCTTCCTCCGTTTCTTCAGGGTAGTGATAGCGGCTGGCTTACGGCAGAGTACTCCATGCTCCCGAGGAGTTCCCAGTCGAGGATCGTTCGCGAGTCCTCAAAGGGCAAGCTCGGCGGAAGGACTCATGAGATCCAGAGGCTTATAGGAAGAAGCCTCAGGGCTATTATGGATTTAAAGAAGCTCGGCCCGAGGAGTATCCTAATCGACTGCGACGTCATACAGGCCGACGGCGGCACCAGGACTGCGTCTATTACCGGCGCATACGTCGCCCTCTCGGATAGCATAAGCGCGCTAATGAGGGCCGGCGTTATAAAAGAGAACCCGCTAATTGACTCCATAGCCGCCGTAAGCGTCGGTGTGGTCGACGGCACTGCGCTCCTCGACTTGAATTACGAAGAAGACAGCACGGCAGATGTCGATATGAATGTCGTTATGACCGGGAGCGGGAAGTTTATAGAGCTCCAGGGTACTGCCGAGGCGGCCCCTTTTTCAAGAGAAGAGCTCGGTGACCTTATCGACCTCGCCGTAAAGGGTATAGACGAACTCTCCGAACTCCAAAAAAAGGCGCTTGGTCATGAAGGTTAATCACGCCTCTTTTTGAAGCCTTGAAGATACAATCCTCTATCTAAAAAAATAATGAAAATTTTTCTTGCCACTGAGAATAAGGGAAAGATACGGGAGATACGTAAGATCCTCGCTGAAGTTGGTGTCGAGCTCTTAACTTCCACAAGCGACGCCGTGCCTGTGCTCGACTACCCCCCGGAAGACGGCGAAAGCTTTACCGAGAACGCGCTCATAAAGGCTCGCTACGCCTTCTCTGTTACGGGTATAACCTCTCTCGCCGACGACTCCGGGTTAGAGGTCGATTACCTGGCAGGCGCGCCCGGAATATATTCCGCCAGGTACGCAGGGCCCCTGGCAACCGACGATGACAATAACGATAAACTCATCCGTGAGCTCTCGGGCGTACCGACAGATAAGCGCACGGCGCGTTTCCGGTGCGTACTTGCGCTCGTAGGAGACGGCATATCAGAGACATTCGACGGCGTCTTTGAAGGGGTAATCGCTAACTCTCTTGCCGGAGGAGGGGGGTTCGGCTACGACCCGTTATTCTACCTCCCGGATAAGGGGATGACGTCAGCTGAGATCCCGGCGGATGAAAAGAACAGGATAAGCCACAGGGCCGGGGCGCTCGCTCTTCTTAAGGAGTGGCTTGAGGGCGCAAATAAATAACCGATTAAGCGTGTGGTAGTTTGTA
>JAJCZG010000031.1 GCA_029262475.1 Deltaproteobacteria bacterium | reverse complement strand
CGTTATACTCTATCTTCTCATTAGATAACCTTCTCCTTAACCTCTCAAGTGGAACGTAAGCGGCACTCTCGTCCGTCTCCGGCAGTATTATTACGAACTCTTCGCCGCCGTAGCGGTAGACGATATCTCCGTCCCTCATATATGACTTTATGGTCCGGGCAACCTGCTTTAGAACCATGTCTCCGGCGAGATGGCCGTAACTGTCGTTTACCAGCTTAAAGTCGTCGGCATCTAGAATCGCCGCGGTCAGCCTCTGCTTCTTTCTTCTCGCCCTCTCGACTGCGGTCTTAAACTGCTCTTCGCCGCCCCTTCTGTTATATACCTCCGTCAGTTCGTCGATGGTGATCTGTTCGCCGATGATCTTAAGGGACTCTTGAAGGCTCTTCTTTGCCCGGAAGACCGAGTAGTGGTTGGTGAAATATAGGAATACGGCTCCTGCGGCTACGGCGTAGACGGCAAAATATTCGATATCTATAAAACCTGACATGGAGACGATTAGAGAGGCCGCTACGGCGGATAAGATAATGGAGTTGAATCTTATAAGCCTTCTAAAGTCGCCTGTGAGTTTGTTTGAAGCCGTGTTTATCGTCATTTGCCGTCTCCTTAGTATGAGAGGTGTCTATATGTATTATATATAAAGCTATAGCAAGCTGTGTGCCAAGTAATACACCCCTATATAAAACAGGGAGTTAGAGGTGTGCACTGCAAGCTAGGGGCAGCACTGTGTCAAGAAATTGAAGGCTATCTGTCAAGAAATAAGGAAAGAAATGCCTTTTAATAATGGATTACTTACGCATCTATCGAAGGTGTCGGGTGTGGTCTACGCGGCCCCCTCCAGGGAGGGGGCCGCGTAGTGGATATTTTTTAGCGAAGGTCTTCTTCAAGAGAAAGAAGCAGTAGGGCAGCAAGGGTCAGACTTTATATCCCCTTGGAGTTATAAACCACTCTTTATCTCCCCGTACGGACGTAAAACTCTGGGAGTTGCCTATTATAAGTAGAGATGACATGTCAATCTCAGGAAATAGCTCTGGAAGTCTGGAGAGGGTGGTAATCCTCGCCCTCTCGTCCTCTCTTGAGGAGTTCCTCACAAGGCCGACCGGCGTGTCGTCTCCCCGGTATCTTCTTATAATTTCAACGGCTTCCGGGAGCTGAGTTACCCGCGTTTTGCTCTTCGGGTTGTAGAGGATTATAACGAAGTCGGCGCTTGCCGCCGCTTCGACCCGGTCTTTAATAAGCTCCCAGGGCGTTAGGAGGTCGGATAGAGAGATGGAGGCGAAGTCGTGCATAAGGGGAGCACCAAGGATTGAAGCGGCACTTACGAAGGCCGGAAGGCCGGGTATGACGTCTATCTCCGGGAGGTGAGTATCACCATTACCGCCACTACTGTCGTCATCAGTTGAGAGGGCAAGTTCTAGCACGAGCCCTGCCATGGCGTATATGCCCGCGTCGCCGCTTGAAATTACGGCTACCTTTTTGCCGTTACGCGCGAGTTCCAGCGCCTTCCTGCATCTCTCCACTTCGCCTTTCATTCCGGTCTCATAGGTCTCTTTACCCTGAATGAAGGGGCTTATGAGCTCTATATACATGGAGTAGCCGACAATAATCTCTGCGCTCTCAAGGGCTTTAAGGGCGTTTTCCGTGATATCTCCCCTTGCGCCCGGACCTACGCCTATAACTTGAATGGAACCATTGCCGCCGCTACGGTTACGGTTCCCGACTTTATCTTCTTTATGCATAACTTCTCCGCTCCTGCGCTTAATATGGCCGCCGGCTCTGCCACGGCCCGTATGCCGAATTTTTCCAGCGCCTTCTTCGTCACGCCGCTCGGCGCCTCGATGGTATTTAGTTCTTCCCGTGAAAAACAATCTATTTTAAGTCCTGCCTCATCCGCAAATAAAGTAAGCCCCTCTTCGTCCATCTTTACATCCGCCGTTGCGAGGTTTCTTATTGCGTTCGGCGAGAGGCCGCTACTGGTAAGAGCGCTCTCTACGGCGGCCTTGATAACTGAAGCTGGCACTCCCCTCCTGCATCCTATTCCGACGACTATCTCCTTCGGGCGTAAAATAAGAACCTCTCTACCGTAAAGGTTTGTATCAAGCCTGGGGGATATAACTACCAGTGGAATATCCTTCGGGGGTTTTTTTAGAAGTCTGGACTTGAAGATAAAGACCCCCTCAGGCCCAAAGAGCTTCTTCATCTCATTAAGGCGCTCTCTGTTGGCGTCTATGACGACAACCTTTTCATCTCTAAGTATTGCCGAGTTTATGTATTTAATAGAGGACGGGTTCTCTATCAGGATTCCGAATGCCTTTGAAACGTCTTCGATGCACGGGAGCCCGGCTATGTCGGTAGCCGTGGTGATTACGGGTGTTGCGCCAATGGCAGCGGCGAGACCTTCGGCGAGGAGGTTTGCGCCGCCCAGGTGCCCGGATATTAGGCTAATGACGAATCTGCCGTCGTCACCGATTACCACTACCGGAGGGTCTTTTGCCTTGCCCTGAAGGAGTGGAGCTATCATCCTGACGGCAATGCCGACCGCGCCGATAAATATAAGAGGTGGTCCGTTCGGCTTAAACGCTCTGCGTACCGCCGCCTTTAAGCCGCCGCCCTTAAGCCCCTCCGGGTTATGTAGAGACGAGCCGGTAAAGAGGCTGGAGATATCCTCGGCGAGTGCCTTGCCCCTCTTTGTAAAGGAGAAGATAAGGGGCGAGGCGAATTCGTCTATCAAGTTACAGTTCTTCTTCATTTTTTATATCACTCGTAAAGTGCACATAAATATCGGGGCATGGAAATACAGTCCGTGACGCACCTTGAAATCGCAGCCCTGATTAAGAGCGGACTGGTTTAAGTACGCGTAAAAGTAAAGTCCAATTAGTTTCAACGCATAGTATGGTATTACTTAAACCAACGTGAGTCAACCGGGCGTAACAAGAACGCACTAGTCCGCCCGGTGTGCATTAGTGTGGAAATCTTACGGTGGCTTATTGTATCATTATACTATTAATCTCCATAATAAAAATGGGGCAGTGTAGGGGAGAATATTTGAAGATAGAATTTTCTAAGAAGATCCTGATAGCCGTGCTTTTAGTCTTTACGGCGCTTATCTATATAAATACCCTTCAAAACGGCTTTGTCTATGACGACCACGGCGTGGTTGAGGGTAATTTGTGGATTACAGACGTTAAATACCTGCCGAATCTCCTTACATCGTCTATCTGGGGCTACGACTCGAACGATATTAAATCGAGCGAGTATTTCAGGCCAATGACCCAGATAGCGTACATGATCGAGTACCATCTCTTCGGCTTTAAGCCCTGGGGCTGGCACCTGGTAAACGGCCTTCTCCATATGCTTAACGCTTTTATGGTCTTTATTGTCGGGCGATCTCTCTTTATTTCATTTGCATCGTCAACAAGGCTTACTGAGGGTGTTTTATTAGACGCGGGTGGCGGGGCCGTTGACGCCGGAGTCCGCGCTCAGGTAGAAAGGCGTGCCCTTATCGCGGCCTTTGTAGCCTCGCTGCTCTTTGCGGCCCACCCGGTAAACGTCGAGCCCGTAGCATGGGTCGCCTGTATAGGCGAGCTAATGTACATGCTCTTCGCCATGGCTGCCTTTTATATCTATATGCAACTTTACCCCGTAAGAGACGCTGGCGCTTTGGAGGGCATAGGTCTCGTGGAAGGACGGAGGCGGGTCTGGCTCTATCTCCTTTCGCTAGGCTTTTATCTCCTGGCGGCGTTATCAAAGGAGACGGGGCTTACGCTTCCGGCGGTGCTTATAGCCTACGATTATATGCGGAGGAAAAGTATTAAATCTCTTCCGTTTAAGAATTACGTGCCGTTCGTGCTCGTAGCCATTGGCTATATCCTTATGCGTTCCTATGCCCTTAAGGGGGTTAGCCCGAGGGAAGCCTACCTTGAGCACCCCTTGCTTCAGGCCCTAAACTTCTTTCCGGTAATGTTAAAGTTCCTGGGGAAGCTCGTCTTGCCTGTGAACCTTACGCCTGCGTATATCTACGAACCGGTACTATCGGTGGCTAACCCTTTAATGCTCGTCTCGATAATTGTTGTTATCTTGCTCGTTTGTCTCCTCTGGCGTTACAGGTTCAGAAAGCCCTGGCTTCCGGTTGCGGCGGTTATTCTCTTTGCCCCTCTAACGCCGACATTCCTCTTGCTCTTCAGAGACCACGTCCTCTACCATATCGCAATCCCCTCGGACAGATTCCTCTATATGCCCTCGGCAGGCGCGGCCTTGATCGTCGGCTTCTTTGTTGCAAGGCGGTTTGAGGACGGGGCTAAAGACGGGTTTCGAAAGGCAGCGGTTGTAGCGTTTATCGCCGTAGCCCTCCTCTTCGGTTACGGTACCGCCAAGCGCAATACTGCCTGGAAGAGCGACGCTACGCTATGGGAGGCGACCCTTGCAGGGAACCCGGATAACTACTTCGCCCACTTCGTAATGGCGGAGTTACATATGAATGGCGGTAGGCCGCAAGATGCCGTACGCGAACTTAACGAGGTTGAAAGACTAAGGCCGGGCTATCCGGCGGTCCGTCACAGGAGGGGGATGATGTACTTCGCCTTAGGTGAAATAGAACTTGCGGAGGCGGACTTTGAAGAGGTATTAAGAGACGACCCGAAGAACAGCGACGCGCAATATAACCTCGCTGTAATCTATCTCGGCCGCGGGGAGTTCAAGTCATCACTCAATGCCTACAAGATGGCATTAGAGACGGTGACTTCCGAGTTTATGAGGGTAATGATACTTAACGGTTTAGCGGTCTCCTATGCGGCCCTTGGAGAGTATGGATCGGCCCTTGCCGCCGCAGAAGGGGCGCTTGCGATAGATCCATCAAATACGGAGGCGAAAGAGAATATTTCATCACTTAAGCGTGCTCTCAAGTAGGTGTCATTTAGGCTCACTTGAGTTTTTCCATATCTTTCACGAGTCCGACTATCCCCTTTACCATCTCGTTAAAATACGCCTTTCCCTTTTCGCGTGTGGCCTTGGAGGGGTCGCCGTTTACCGCACCCGGCCAGTGCTTTAACCTCTCGCCGACGTAGATGTGCTTCGGGAGATTAGGCCTGCCCTTCGGGCTTACCCCTTTTACAAGCTCCGGGCGGAGGTAGAGCATAAGGGATGTTTCTATCTCTCCGGCGTGGGCGTCACCCGGCGTTTCCGCTATTTTTTCGGCGTCTTTACCAAGAATTTCGTATACCCGGAGTGCGGCTATTTTAATGCCCTTTATCTCGCTAACGACCCTGTCGGCAGCCTCTTTTATGGCGAATGTGTGTATGCTTCCTCCGTGGCCCGAGATCAGGATGAAATTTTTTATCCCCTTTGCTGCACCGTCTCTTACAAGGTCTATGGAAATTCGTCTTAGTGTTTCAGGGGTAATATTAAGTGTTCCTGGGTGGTCGCCGGTGGAGGTACTGTAGCCGTAGTGAACGGGAGGCGCAACAAAGACATCTACAACCTTTGCCGCTTCGTTTACCGCCTCGACCATGGCTATGGTGTCTGTTGAGAGCGGGAGGTGGGTGCCGTGCGCCTCGACCGAGCCGTACGGTACTATAAGCGTCTTCTTCCTCTTTAGCCCCGCTTTGAATTCCTTCATTGTGATGTCATGGAGCTTCATCTTTACTCCCTATGGGACTTAAAAGCAAGTGGGATGCTAGCTTTGTTTCTCCCTGAATTCGTGCGAAAAACCGGCGTCGTAGAGTTTGCTCCTGGCATCATTCTCTTCCATTGTCCCAAGAGAGTCGCCGACGAGTATCATTGCGTGCTTCGTTATGCCCGCCTCTTCTACCTTTGCGGCGATATCCTTAAGGGTGCCTGTGATTTGCTCTTCGTCGGGCCATGAGGCCCTGTAGACGACCGCTACGGGTGTATTGTCGTCGTATGCGCCCTTCTTAAGCTCAGCGACTACCCCCTCTATCATGGATATACTTAGGAATATACAAAGTGTTGCACCGTGGGATGCGAGCAGGCTAAGCTTCTCGCCTTCGGGTACGGGTGTACGTCCCTCCATCCTCGTAAGTATTATCGTCTGTGAAACCTCCGGGACTGTTAGTTCTTTTTTTAAGGCAGCGGCAGAAGCGAATGCCGAGCTGACCCCTGGCACTACCTCAAACGAAACATTAAGGACATCTAAGGCCGCAGCCTGTTCGGCAAGGGCGCTATAGAATGTCGGGTCTCCGGTTTGGAGGCGTACCGCGCGTTTTCCGGCTCTTGACGCTTCGGCGAGGGTTTTTATAATATCTGCGAGCGACATGCCTGCGCTACTAAGTAGCACCGAATCTTTACGGCAGACACTCAGTATAGCGTCGTTTACGAGGGAGCCTGCGTAGACCACTACGTCTGCGTCCATGAGGAGCCTTCTGCCCTTTACGGTTATAAGTTCCGGGTCGCCCGGACCAGCCCCTACGAAGTAGACGCTACCCTGGTTTTTACTAGAGGTTGGAATCATTTTGAATATACCAATCTGCACTTAAGCTATGGGAGTAAATTTGTGCCGCCATAAGAAGTTAATGAACAATAAGAGTAATATTACTTGGATACCATATGAGTCCGGTTTTGTCCAGAAGGGATGATCATTAGTGTTGGTTCTCACTCACGAAAGGTTAATTATTATGCCATATGTCAATAAAGTGCTTGACAATCACTTAAATATATAGCATTGTTGTTAACAATAATTGGCAGTTAGTATGCTTTTGAGAGTTGATAGGGGGATATGTAGATACTTACCTCACTATTAAGTTTAATTTCTTTTACTTAGAGTAACTTATTGTTTTATTTAGTCGATACTGCTACAAGCCTGGCATGTGCTTAAGTGCTTTTGTAGTCTTCTGTCGGCCTGAATTCTCTCTTTTATAGTCATTGGAGTCATAAATTCATAGTATAAATGTCTCTATAGGAGATATATGTCTGATTTTAAGTAGTATTTAAACGTTTAATTTTATATATATGTGTTTTATATGCACATATGCGCATGTATAGGGAGTCGCATTTGTTTAGCCATGATTCACGAGCTTCGCTGCAGGACCGTTTTTATGGAGAGTTGGATTGTAATGGTCTGGAGATAAGAAATATCTTGTGGCCGCTTGAACTCTTAAACGCCAGGGAGAGGGCTGTATTTACTGAATATCATTACTGGAAGACACATATGAAGGTGGTGGCTAAAAGCCATAAAATATCATTAGGGAGGGCTTATGAAATTCTCTACAATGCCGAAGGAAAAATCGCGTCTTCAAGGGCACCGGAAGAGGAGGAGGAGTGCTGAGGGATTGTCTCGTGGTGGAGGCGCAAAGAAACTGACATGGACCGAGTATAAGGCCGTAAGGCAGTATCAGACCCTTGGCGATCAACTTGAGATGCTTCGTGTATACGGACATGACGCGGCACATGACGAGATAACTAATTACGCCGCGAAGGCCTCGCCAATGGGAAGGAACGGTCACATGTGGCTTACAAAAGAGCGACAATGACGAGTAACATTCCAGCCGTGGTCTTTTAAAAATCTCTCCACTCAAAGTGGGAAAATATCATCTCAATTAAAATGGCTTGCAGTATTAGGCAAAAGGATATACGTCGGAGGGAAGCGATTAAGGATAGCTCCTCTCATATTATCTTTAGAAAAATAAGCATAGATCTATTAGTAATCCCTTCACCGCCATATTCACATTGCAGTACAGGTTCTTAATTAGTTAACTTCGCAGCCGGTAATGCAGTAAAGATAAAAGACCCGTTAGTGCTCCTGATAAATTTATGAGCTAAACAGAGAAGACCTTCTCGAAACTGTTTCAGGGGAGGTTTTTTCATAAGTAAGGCGCCAGTAGTAGGGAGCCCTTGAAGAGATCGGTGCGCCTTCCCGGTAGAAGCCCGGTTAGGGTTAATTAACTTAAAGAAAAAAGAAAACAGGAATAAATTTGGAAGAATAAAGAAATAAAAACAAGAGGTTATCTTCTTGAGGGTAGAAAAAAAACACCTATTGATATAACACAGCGAAGCATAGAGCGGTGAGAAGAAATTAAAACAAAAAGAAGATTAAACTAAGCTTGGAGGTAGGACTGATGGAACTTGATTTTTCTGTAGCGGCTTTTCCAGGAGGTTCGGACGGAAGTGACTGGGGCAGGTTTCAGTCGAAGGGAACGGAGAGAATTTTACTTCACGAGCCAGAGAGATGTATTCAGTGCGGAAGGTATTTCGAGAGCCTTTACGCAATTAGAGGCTGCACTGACCATGAAGGGCTTAAGAGCCTTTAAGCGGTCACGTTCGGGGTGTTGATTGGCTATTGAGTGGAAGAGCGTACGCAGGGATTACGAACTAGGCGGACTGAGCATTGAGGAACTAACGAATCTTAACCGCTGTAAAGCGGCGACTATAAGCATGAGGGCGAAGAAAGAAGGGTGGAGGAAGTCCGGTGAGAGGCACGAGCCTGAGGAGAGCAATGATGAGACGGATAGTAGTGTAAAAAGCCCGGAGCTGATAATCGAAGGGCACAGAAGGCTTTGGTCCGGGCTTAGAGAGCTTATGGAGTTAAGCCTCGCTGAGCTTAGGGGGAGAGAAGACTCGGAGGGGGTAAAAGAGAAGAAGGCGCTCGCCGATTTATTGATGATTATTATGAAGGGGGAACGGATGGCATGGGGCCTCGACGATACTCCGGCGGAAGTTGGTGGAGATGACAAAGAAGATACTCTCCGGGAGATGGAGCGCGTTACGCTATCACCCGGAGCAGGCGAGGCTGTGGAAAGAGGATAAGAGGTTCTGCGTGGTGCCTGCCGGCAGGAGGTCGGGGAAGACCGAACTCTCGAAGAGAAGGCTCGTTAAGGCGTTAGCCTTAAAAAAATCATGGAAAGATCCAAGGTACTTTGCTGCGGCTCCTACGAAAGAACAGGCGAAGAGGATTTTTTGGAGAGACTTAAAAGAGCTTACGCCATCGAGGTGGGTAAAACGAATATATGAGAGTGAACTGTGCATAAGGACTGTAATGGGCTCAGAGCTCTGGGTGGTGGGGCTCGATAAACCGGAACGCGTGGAGGGGGTCGCCTGGGACGGCGGCGTGCTCGACGAATTCGCGAATATGAGACCCGGGGCCTGGGGCGAAAATATCAGGCCGTCGCTCTCCGACAGGCGTGGGTGGTGCTGGTTTATAGGGGTTCCCGAGGGGCTTAACCACTTTAAGGATATAGCCGACTATGCCCTTAGCGGTACGGATCCCGAGTGGGGCTACTACAGTTGGAAGTCGTCTGATATCCTTCCTGCAGGTGAGATAGATTCGGCAAAGAGGGAGCTTGATCCCAAAACATTCAGGCAGGAGTACGAGGCGAGTTTCGAGGGGAGCAGCGGCAGGGTCTACTACGCCTTCGAGAGTGAAAAGCATATTGATAATGAGATAACCCTTGATGCGAGGCGGCCAATAATAGTCTGCTGCGACTTTAACGTTGACCCGTGTCTTTGGGTGCTCCTTCAAACAAGTGGGGTCTCAGTTCAGGTCTTCGACGAGATTGAGCTCTATAATACCAATACAGTAGAGATGGGAAGAGAGCTTCTAAGGCGTTACAGCGGACACGCCCCGGGCTTTATTGTCTACGGAGACGCGGCGGGCTCTGCTAGGTCCACTACCGGGAAGTCTGACTACGCGCTCCTTACCGAGCTTGGTCTTAAAGACCAGAGGTTAAAGGCGGCAAACCCGGCGGTAAAGGACAGGGTAAACGCCGTAAACTCGATGCTTGAAAACACAGAAGGAGAAGTGCGTCTTATGGTGCACCCCTCGTGTATGAGCCTAAAAAGGGATTTTGAGACGGTTTCATGGAAGGAAGGCTCGGGAGAGATAAATAAGTCGGAGAGGAAAAGGACTCATGCGTCGGACGCTATCGGGTATTTTATAGAGTACGAGTTTCCACTGAGGGCCTTTAAGCTCGACAGGGGAAAGATATTTTACAAGTAAAACGGGTATAAGTGTGAGCCCGAAGGGTTTCTCACTTAAGGGAGAAGAGTAGAATGACAAAGGAAGAGTTACTAAAGTGCCACCGGGATTACGAACTCTATTCCGACGAGTGGAGATATTTTATAAGCTCGTACTTCGGTGGCAGGATCTATAAGGACGGGAACTATCTGCTCCAGCACCCGTTCGAGTCCATTACAAACTATAACCGCCGTAAAGAGATAAGTTATTACTACAATTACTGCGCGCCGATAATCGACATATTCGTCTCACACCTATTTAGAAAAAAGGCCGAGAGGGATTTGGGCTCTCTTAAGAAAGACCAGCTCTTCAAGGCCTTTATGAGGGACTCGGATCTTGAGGGGAGCTCACTTGACCATTTTATGCGCGACGCGCAACGCTACGCGAGCGTCTACGGACGCGTCTCCATAGTAGTGGATAAACCCTCGAAGGTGCCGGATACGCTTGCCAGGGCGAGAGAGGAGGATATAAGGCCGTATCTTTCTCTGGTAACGCCTGAGAACCTGACGGATTGGAGCTACCTACGTGCGTCTAAGCTCCGGGAAGCCGGTCCTCGACAGTGTAAAGGTCCGTGAGGGTAACGGACGCTACCGAATATGGACGAGGACCGGTTGGGAGCTCTGGAAGATAGATGACGGGAGTGGTGAGCTTACGCTCGCTTCAGAGGGCGAGCATAACCTTGGCATTGTTCCGGTGGTTAATCTTTACAATAAACGATCCGGGAAGCAGATGATAGGTGTCTCCGACATTCAGGATATCGCCGATATTAATAAAAATATCTACTACCTCTGTAGCGACGCTAAGGAGATTATCGAAAATACGGCCTTTCCGATGTTGGCGCTCCCGTATGAGAAGGGTACAGGTGGTGAGGAAAAGCAGATTGGACCGCGTAATATTTTGCAGTTCGACCCGACCGAGCCTAATAGCAAGCCCTACTGGCTGGAAGCCCCGCACTCCTCCCTTACGGAGATACGCGAGTGGGTGAAGCAGGATATCGGAGAGATACACAGGATAGCGAAGATGGGCGGGGTAAAGTCCACCGAAGATTTCAGGTACGCGAGGAGCGGGGTGGCTATAGAGCTTGAGTACCAGCAGCTCCACGCAACACTTAGCGAGAAGGCCGATAATATCGAAGAGGCCGAGCAGCAGGTATTAACGTTATGGGCTCGCTGGCAGGGTAAGGCATTCGATGGAAGGGTGGATTACCCGGACGACTTCTCGGTACGCGACCTCGATAGAGAGCTTGAGCGTGCGATAAAAGCGAAGAAGACGGTCCTTTCGTCACCTACGTTTAATAGCGAAATAGAGAAGAGGATCGCAAGGATGACGATGCCGAAGGTAAGCGAAGAGGCGAAGGAGAAGATAGAAAGCGAGATAGAGGAAAGCGCAGGACTCTAAATCCATGGCGCTTAAATCAAATCAGGAAAAGTGGAAATGGTTTTTGAAAAAGGCCGCCGCATCTACCCCGTAGCGGCGGTTTTTTATTACGGGGGCGATTTACGAAGGAGATTCCATGACAGAGGTTGACGAACATAAAACGGGTATTGTGGGCGACGGCCTTGAAACGGAGTCCTCTAGGGTAAGTTTTACGCCGGAGCAGCAGTCGAGGATGCAGGGCTATATAGATAACGCCTACAAGCGTGGTCTTACGAAGGGGTCGGCGTCGAATGACGAGGTAAAGAGGCTTTCAAGTGAGGTTGAGAACCTTATGGATTATAAGGTGAACTCGGCAATACTGGAAGCCGTAAGCAGACATAACGTCGTGGACGCCGCAGAGGTCTCAGAGCTTATACGGCGAAACGTCAGAGTCGGCGAGAGCGGTGAAGTAAGCGCTGTTGACGGAAGCTCCTTTGGTAAAGACGGCTCCGGGTCGGGTAGCGTCGCCTTAAGCGAGTACGTGGAGGGATGGCTCGAAGACAGGCCCCATCATCTGAGGGGGCAAGGCACGTCGGGCGGCGGCTCCGGGAGCGCCAGATTCGGCGGCGGAGGGAGGCGTTACGACCTTTCGAACCCTGAAACATGGCGAAACATACCCAGAGAGGATTTGGATCAACTCCTCAAGGAAGGCATAAATATTCAGTCCGGCAGCGGACAGGTCTTTAGCTTTAAGGATGTAACCAATCCGTTCCATGAGGCCAGGAAGAGAAGGTTTAATAAATCAGGAGGTTAATTAAAAATTATGGCTAACGAAGTAAGCACTGCCGTAGGCTCCGCTGGAGAGCTTGTAGCAGCCGAGATAGTCTCAAGGCTTATCATTGACGCGGCATACGCCGAAGCAGTCGTACCACCGCTCGTAAGGGTCGCCGACATAAGCGATAGCGCAACCCTTACGGTTGATTTCCCTAAATGGCCGCTCCTTACGGCAACAGACCTGGTGGAGGGGACCGACGCAAGCAACTCGGCGGTAAACACCACCTCCGTACCGGTAACGGCGGACGAGGCCGGCATCATGATCACTGTAACCGATATGCTCCTTGAGGGCTCCGGTGTCGGCGGTCTTGAGCCCTACGCTAGAGAGCTAGGAAAAGCGCTCGGTAATAAGATAGATACAGATATACTCGCCAAGACGGCAAATTTTACCAGCTCCGTCGGCGTCTCGGGGGCCAACATGACCGAGGCAGACTTTCTCCAGGCTATCTATCTCCTGGAGTCCGGTAACGCCACGGGCCCGTATGCTGCCGTGTTACACCCGATTCAGATTCACGACTTAAGGGTGGCGCTCGCCACCAGCACCGGGGCCATATGGGGCGGGCCCTCAGCTCCGGCCTCGGAGCTCGGGGCATTTGCGAACCTCTACGGGGTAGACGTATACAGGTCTACAAATTGTGCATCTGTAAATATCAACGCAGACAGACAGGGTGTGATGATGCCCGTTGGAAATCAGTGCGGGCTGGCTTACGTCTTAAAGGTAGGCGCGAGGACAGAGTTCCAGAGGGACGCTTCCCTTAGAGCAACCGAGATAGTCGTTACGGCAATCTACGGGGACGAGTGCGTAAATACCGCTTCGAACGGTGGAGTGGCTATAATCACCGACCACGAGTAGTAGCGTCTGAAAACGTTACTATCTTACGCAGTCGTTCCTTTGAAGGCGCGGGGCTTTGCCCCGCGCCTTTTCATTAAGTCAGATAGGAGAAAAGCATGGCTCTAGTGGCTGAGGCAATGATTAAGAAAGGTTATATCCCGATTGCCGGAGGAGAGTACGGGGCTATCGGCTGGCAGGGGGAGATGCTAGAAGATTTTTGGATGTGGAACAGGCGCTTTACGGAGTATGAAGGAGGGGTTCGACGTATCGTTACCGTAAGGGTCACGGAGCTTAAGAAAGTAGCGCTCCATTACTGGCGTGACGGCTGGGTCCCGTTAAAGGAGGTCAGCGGTGAGTTCCTAAGGCGTATGGAAAAGGCTCTTCGGGAGCACCCGGGGTTAAAGCTAAACGGCGTTAAGGTGCCGGAGGGTGAGTTTCTGGAGACGGCGGAATCTATCCCGCGCGAGTGTATGGGGCCTGAGGTTTTAAGGTTGCTTGGGCTTGATATTCCGGTCTCCGGTAATGAAGAGGCAGAGCCTTTAGTACGGAAGAACAATATGGAAGAGTCACTTTTTAAGTCTTATAAAAAGAGCAAAGGGGGATGACCTTATGGAGCTTTGGTTCGATACCGGGAAGGTGATGGAGGACGGCAAGAAGAAGAGGACCGTCTGCGCCTATAGTGAGATAACCGCCGAAGAGTACAGAAGTAAGGGTTTTAAAGAGGTAAAGAAGAAGAGCGTTTCGAGTAAGAAGGTTTTGCTTAAGAAGGCGTCCGCAAGCTCCGCCTCAAAAGAGGACGAAGGAGAAGGAAGATGAGCAGGGAGGCTACCGAAAAGCTCACGGCGCGCATCTACCGGGAGACGCTTGAGAAGAGCGGCAGGCTCCCGGACGGAAAGCAGACGAGGGAGATGGAACGAAAGGCCGTTAAGATCGTTGAAGAGGTGGAGAGTAAAAAACACAGGCGCGGCGGGTGAGTACGACAGGAGCGAGTGGACGGGACAGAGGTGGTAAAAACCGACGCATGAAACCTTGCCTTTAGCGCACAATTAAATGGCGGGTTTTAATATTTTATTATGATACCGGCTTCGATTGATAGAAGCCAGAAAAGATAAAAGGACTAATAAATGGCAGTCTTTACCGACAATTTTAATCGTCCGGACTCAACGACAGTAGGAGGCGGCTGGACGGAAGAGACGGCTGGCGAGTTCGAGATTTTAGGAAGTGAGCTAGTATCCCACGGCCTTAACTCTCCCGGCTTCGGAGATAAAGAGTTACTGCGTCCAGTAGGTGAGAACTTTGCCGACGGTATGATTAAGACCCGCTTCAGGCATGTCTCCTCTATAAGCGGAGTCCCGCAGGTCCATGGCCGGGTTGTCGGAGCCACGATGTATTTGTGCTTTCTTACCAATACACAGATTCATCTGGCAAGATACGACGGGGCGACTATAACCTATCTCCAGACTTCCGTGACTACTCCTACTCGCTGGAGCAATAGACTCTACGAACTGCAACTGGAGTGTGTGGGGAGCAATATTACCTGTAGGCTCATAGACCTTCAAGACGGCATCTTGCAGGTAGAGATGAAGGCCCAGGACTCGACCTACTCCGCAACGGGACAATGGGGACTCTCTGCCGGCGGCGGCCTAACCGATATTGCTTACGATAACGTCTCTATCATCCCAGAGGCCGATAAGCTCATCCATTACATGGACTTCTACGATGAGTACTATCAAAATGTCGGCTACATGACAACCACGGCCGGAATTGGGATTGTAGCCTATAAGAATTCATACAAGCTACGTTTCGCAAATGGTGCGCAAAGTGCTACGGATAAATTTGTTGCTCCGGGAGTTCCATATATTGTTGAGCTCGACTTGGAAGCTCCTAGTACCGACAAGATAGAGATACAGGGAACCGACGGCGTAGGCACTGTGCGATTCTCTATGGGGATAGACGGTGCGGCGGCTGACCCAAGGGGGTTCTTCGATACTGATACATTAGGCGTGCCGGATACCTTCAATTGGACGCCGGGAGAGCCAAAGCAGATACAGCTTCTGGTGGACCCGGTAGGCAGTACCGTCAGGGGTGTCTACACAAGCGGTATCGGAGTCTCAACGGACTCTCATACCTTTGTTGGACCGGCGCGTTCCTACTCCGGCGGAGCCGTTACGAACTGGAAGGTAAGTAAGGTCTCAGGCACCGGAAACAGCTATGTGGATAGTCTTGTTATTTACACACCCCGGATGGGCTGGGAAGGGGACTCTATAACTGACGGTCACGGCTCCACCCCTGGCGCCGAGTATGAATACTCAACTTTCCCTGGTAACGGTTCAAGGGGGAATATTTACTCTAACAAAGCCCATTATCTTCCTTATCAGTTCATGTTTATAAAAGATATCCCTGAGTGGGGGCCAAACCAGGCCCTTGACGGCTCGGAGACGTCTCATGTGGACTCCAGGCTGGCAGCCGGATTAACAGAGATGGGCAGTGAGAGTGTTACTGTATGGGTGATGACCAACGACATACTTGCAAGCGTAGCAGAGGCGACCATCAAGGCGAATATTACCAGCATTATTGATAAGCTTCAAGCCTGCGGAGTGCCGGATTCAAATATTTGTGTGGTCGAGTGTGCTCCCCGGGGTAATTTTGACGCCACAATGAATACCTTGAAGAATTCCATGAACCTTTGGCTTTATACAGAGGCTCAGGCACAGCGGGTAAAGATAGCTCAGGTGCATGATCTTTTGGAAGGCGCCCCGGATACGTTGCATGCTAATTATGCGGCGCTAGACGGCGTGCACCTTAATACTGCGGGGCTTAAACTTGTGGCAGAGACGGTAAGTACGTCTTCGGCACCCCTCCCACAGGGGGCGCTCTTCGCAAGGCACTTGAAACAATTACAGACGGCGTAAAGGGAGATTTTAAATGAGAGAGCTTAAACAGTCAACACAGATAAATGTAAGGATAGGGCCATTCGTGGACGTGGGCGACGGTGCGACACCCGAGACTACGGTAACGCTCACCGCCGCAGACCAGGCTGAACTCCTAAAGGCGAACGGCTCGGCTACGGTGGATATATCGGCGGCGACGTGGACGGCTGTCACGGGGGCTGACGGGTGGTACGATCTTACGCTCACTGCAGCACACAGCGACACGCTCGGGCAGCTGGCAGTGGTTGTGCAGGACGTAAGCCTATGCCTGCCGGTATTCGCCTACTTCGAGGTGGTGGAGGCTACATACTACGACGCCAAGTACGGGACCGGCGCCATAAAGGCTAACCTTACTGAGATGGGTGGTGTGGCGCAGTCTGCTACCGATCTAAAGCACTTCGCCGACGCGGGTTACGACCCGGCGACAGGAAAGGTTCAAAGCGTGGCGACGGTCGATACTACGACCGTAAATGCCGATATGAGGGGGACCGACAGTGCCTTCCTTGCGGCCTCGGCACCGGCTAACTTCGTAGACCTTGCGATCACGGCTACGACAGGGCTGGTTACGGTCGGAACGAATAGCGACAAGGCCGGTTACTCGCTAACCCAGGCCTTTCCGACGAACTTCGCTAGCCTAGTCATAACGGCTGGCGGGTCAGTTGATAGCCTTACTCAGGGTATTCTCAATACACTGTTTACCGAGACTACCGCCGGGCGCATAGCGGGTAACTTCGATACCTTCTTCGAGAACGCGAACGTGGCTACAATAAAGACCGTGGACGACGTAGGCGGCGCCGGAGGAGGCGGAGGTACGGATTGGACGACTACGGAACGTAACCAAATACGCTACAGGCTTGGTGTGGACGGAACGACATCTGTGCCAGCTACGAATACGCCGAACTTAGGTGATATGGGCATCACTCAGGCCGGCGCGGACAAGGTATGGATTACGACAACAAGGTCCATTACCGACAAGGCCGGGTTTACTATCGCAGGGACGAAGACTACACTCGATGCGCTAAACGACATTGACGGCAATTCAGTTACCGCAGTCAATATGCGTGGAACCGATAGCGCGCTTCTTGCCGTAAATGTACCTGCCAATTTCGCTGACCTTAGTGTCACCGCGGCGACAGGAGAGGTTACGGTTGGAACAAGTAACGATAAGGCCGGCTATAGTATAGCCGGTGCAAAGACAACGCTGGACGCCCTAAATGACATAGCCGCGACGGATATATTCACGGCACAGATGACGGAGGCTTACGCCGCAGACGGCGTAGCACCGACGCTGGCCGAGATACAGTTCATGATCTGGTCCGCGCTATCTGACTTTTCAGTATCCGGCACAAGCATCACGACGAGGAAGCTCGACGGCGCTACAACTGCGATGACCTTTACGCTCGACGATAATACCAACCCGACGTCGAGGACGAGGAACCTGTGATGGTAAAGCATTTGCTGACCCGGGGGATAGGGCTCGCGCCTGAAGGCGTAAAGTTTATTATAACTCACGGCCTTTTGATAAGGATCTTCTTCACCACCCCGGCGAGGTTTATACCGAGGGTCGTAAGGGCCGTTAGAAGATATACGAAGGTGGTCAGATGAAACAGCAATTCATGGTCAATTTGTCCGGGGAATTCCAGACATACGTATACGAAAGTAACAGGCGGATAATACCGTCGAGCGCTAAGATAACCGTCTACAACCCCGGTACGGCTACGGAGATCGTAACGGATGCGCTGATGACGATAGGAGCGGACGGGCTCCTGTCGTATCTTCTTACGCCTACCGATAACGCTACTACAGGAGCCAACTACAAGGGCGTCGTTACTTACGACTATAACGGCGTAACTTACTCTGTAACGCTCTTTTATGACGTCGTAAGAAGTTTGCTCTTTCAGGTCATAAGCGACTCCGACATAACAGCCGAACTCCCACAGCTAACGGAGAACGGCTGGAGGGTGCACGGCACGGCGGAGAGTGGAACTTTAACGACGATAGTCGACGGCGAACTTACGAGGTACGACGACGACTGCTTTACCGGAGGTACGGCGTACTTAGCTGGTAAGGATGAGACAAGAGAGGTTACGGCCTTCATATCGTCTACGGGGACTGTCACTACGAAACCCTTTTCAGGGGCCGTTTCAGCGGAGGCGTATATACTCACCCGTTCGTTTACCAGGGAGATTGAGCGCGCCTTCGAGAAGATGGAGGCGATGCTCGTCTCAGCCGGAAAACGTCCGGAGCTCATCTTAGACCCTTACGATTTAAGGGAGCTTCATATCTACCTGGCAGTTGCAGAGGCGGTAAAGGGTCTGGTTATAGACGGGGAGAGTTTCTGGTGAACTGTCTGGAAGGAGTACGAGTTGAAGGCCGAGGCCGCATTTAAGGCGCTTAATTTCAAGTATGACCACTCGGAAGACGGCTTTATCTCAGGCGGTGAAGAGTCGGTACGTTTAGACTCCGGAAAGGCGGGTAGAAGGTAATGGGAAACTTCGATACCGTAAGGGCCATAACGCTTAATTTAAAAGCCCTTCTCCGCGCCGAGGGGATAAAGTTTTCAACTGCGACATATAAGGACGATAAGTCCATACCTGCCGCGCTCATACCATTCGGTAGCGTCTACTACGAGGGCGAGGGTTTCGAGTATACGCACGGAGAGAGGATGGGCTACATTGAGGCGATCTTTAAAGTAAGGGTCGTCTTACGGGAAAGGGACCCGGCCTCCATGGTGCAGGTTCAACAGGAGTGGGTTCATAGAATTAGGAGCGCAGTCACAGTGGCCCCTCTTAACGCCGGTGCGCTTCAGGTATCTAAGGCGTTACCATAAAGGGTATTAATATCGATAACACACCGGGCATATCTAAACTTAGCGCGGATGTAACCGTAAGGTACAGGGAAACCAACTAACGAGGAGGGTGTTTCATTATGGCGGAGAATAGACTTTATATGGCTGTCGGCGAAGAGGCGACAAGGGGTGTGGCCGAATCTACGACGGTCGGGTTCGTACCCCTCCTTAGCCCGTCGATTCCTAAGATGGAGTTCGACGACCAAAAGGTTAAAGAGTTCAGGGGAGAGGAGAGCATCAAGGGAGATAGCGCCGTACGGCGTATGAGCCGCAAGTGGTCTGGGTCCGTTGAGACGCCGTTATTTACCGAATCCGGCGGTACGTCGGGTATGGTCGGAACGCTCCTAAAGCATTTTTTTGGCAGTGTCACAAGTACAGAGAACGGCGCTACGGGACAGTTTCACCATACATACTATCCGGTTAGCGACCCCTTTAGTGCAGCTAACCTTGGCACAAAGGCGCTGACGTTAAATCTAAATATAAACGAGGGCGCGGTAATGAAGAACTGGCCCTTCGTCGGCGGCAGGGTCTCTTCTCTTTCATTCGATCAGGAGGCTGGGAGCCAGCTTAAACTTTCGGCAGAGTTATTTGGCCAGTACAGGGACGCCGTCACAGCCGAGATAGGGTCGGCCCAATTCGCCGCAGAGAACCTGCGCTGCGACTATAATAACCTTAGCCTCTATACGGGCACGATAACGCGCACCGGCACGGCACCGGACTATACCGACTTCTCGTTTGGTTCCGCCACGCGTATAAAGCCCGATAAGGTATCGGTAAAGATAGAGAACGGCATGGAGGATACGCTTAGGCTCTCCGGTGTGGATTACCCGGATATGACGCGTATGGGTCAGTACAAGGTCTCGGTGGAGTTCACAATAGACTGGGAGGACCCGGCGAGCGGCTTTTCTTCGGTTGACGATTTTAGCGCCTGGATGGGTAATGCGAGTGAGACGAATCTCTTCCTCCATTGGGATACCGGCACACAGGCAGGGTCGGGTGATAACCACTCGCTCTATATCGACATCCCCAGGGCATCGCGCCTTGGCGGAGAGCCGGACTATAGCCTTGATAAGGATCCTATGATAACAGTCAAGTACGAGGGGCTCCTGGATACCGCAACCACGGGCTACCTTGTGGGCCTTATGCTTAAGAATACAGCAAGCGCCGTCTAACGGGAGAGTTATATTACTTAAGTTTTTCGGCGGTTTGAGTGTTTTTTCTATATCCAATAAATAAAAAAGGAGTTACGCATGGCGATACTTAGTTTCGATCAAGACACGGTGGTGGAATATGTACCGGAGTACGCGGGTAACAGGGACTCTCTGGACCCGTGCGTGGTTTGCCTTAAGTTTGTGCCTTACGCGAGGGTGCAGCACTATGCGCGCCTTATCGCCGCGCGTACTGGCGGTTACTCCGACCCGGCGAAGAACGCCGAGGTGACGCACGAGATTCAAAAGAAGCAGTTCGTCGATAACGTAGATTCCGTAACGAACTATTTCGTTGGGGAGATGGAGGTCTCCGGCCCTTCGGAGTTCTACGACACCGCCGATACCGACTTAGTCATAGAGGTCATAAAGGCGATGGAGTCTCACTCAAGGCTCACCGAGGGCCAGAGAAAAAACTAACAGCGGGCTTCCGTTACGGTGTGCTTAGCTCCGGCGGAAGCCCGTTTAATTGCGTGACATGCACAGGTGCTGATAGAAAGGCCCGTAACTGTGCTAATTATCTAGGCCTAAGTGAAGAGGCGCGCGCAGTTACTGTGTATGAGCCGCACGTTACGGCTGAGATAGAAGAGGCCGGGGCTACGAAGGTCGTAAGCCTCGGTGATATCAGGCTCTACGAATGCCCGGTAAGCTTCATTGCTATCGACACGGCGGAGCTAATGCGGCTGACTTACCTGGTTGAGTCAAGCGGCAGCCTCCTTCATGCGGGCGGGTGGGGCGCGCAGCCTGTGTGGCTCGTCGAGGCCTTTGATATATATAAATCCGAGAGTTTAAGGGATATGGTGAAAGAAGATGGCCCAAGGGATTAAAGAAAATATAAAAGTAGGTGCCGATATTGTTGGCTATGGCGCTGGTAGAGTCTTGGCCGTAATGGATAATATCGAAAAGAAACTCGGTGTCAAAAACGCTTCCATTGCAATCCAGGGTATCGATAAGCTCGGCACATTTCTGATGGGCTTCCATAAATCGGCACTGGATATGAAGGCCGATTACTCAAAAGCAACCGATGTATTGATAGCCAGTACCGAGAAGCTCGCTACTTCGATGGCAAAGGATTTTATGGTAGGCGAATCTCCTGATGCGAAGAAGGATGGTAACGGGCTAGCCGGTAGCCAGGCCCCGGGGCTCGCTACCCCTGAGAGTGGCGGTGCTGTAATTGCCGCCGCCAATGCAGGCGCTGAACAGAATGAGAATACTGCAAAGAAGAGTGCTGATAAACAACTTAATGTTGATAAAAAACAATCTGACACCAGTGCAGAGCTTGTAAAGAAAGAGTGGGATAAGAAGCTTAATTACGCCGGCAAAGGCGCCGCGTCAATGGCCAATATCATGCAGAACCTCTATGTTATGACAGGCTCCAAGAGCAGGGCCATGTTCGGGGCTATGAAGGCATTCGCCATAGCAGAGACGGTAATACAGACTTATCGGGCAGCCCAGGGCGCATATGCTGCGATGTCGAAGATTCATCCGGCACTGGGCATTGCCGCCGCAGCCGCGGCGGTGGCCTCCGGGCTTGCCAGAGTGGCGGCGATCAAGAATACCAAGCCGAGCGGCGCAACGGCTACTATAAACAATAAGGGGAAGGCTAACCCGTCATACAGCGGCGGTTCGACGAACGCCTATCCCGTGCCGCAAAGGCAAGAGCAAACTCTCCCAACGCAAAGTATTACGGTTATCATACATAACCCGCTTTCCCAGCAGAACTGGGCGGAGATAGCCGAGAGCGAGATAATACCGGCGATTAACGACGCAGTCGAAAACAGGAATATAGAGCTAACCGTCGAGACGGTAAATTAATGCCCGGTTAAAAGATATAAATCTTATTGATAGCCCCTTTTTCTATAAGGACTTATGTGCTATATTTTAGAAAAATGCCATAATATCCATCTTTAGTAATGGGGGAACCAATGAAGAAGATAGCCTTGCTCCTGGCCGTAATGCTTGTAACTCTCGTTTCGTGCCATTCCGGTCCGCTTAGTGATATCCGGATCGGTAAGACATATGGCGTATTTGCTGCGGATGAAATCCTATTTCAAACCGCACCATCGCCTGATGCCAAGACTTTCTATCTTGATAAGGCTCAGTCCTTCTATGTTGAGGACTATGCCTGCAGAGACGGCATGAGCACACCGGGCTGCTTCTTTGAGATGAGCATGGCAATGGAAGACCCGAAGATGTTCGAGGTAATCTACTTTAAGGTGAACTTTGAGTTCGGCGGCGAGGGGTACATAAACGGCAAGTACTTCTACCCAGAGCTTGCGGACTACATAATATCCGAGGAGACTGCCGAGCATATGGGTACTACTCCGTCGGGTTATGCCAAGAAGGCCCGTGATATCCATGCTAAGATTGAAAAAAAGGTCAAAAAGCTATACGAACTTGCGGATGAGACTCTTCGTCAATTTGAGGAGCTTCGTCTCAATACGATAGTTGAGCACCCCTCACCTGAAGACGAAAAGGAGCTGGTAAGAAACCACGAAGTATGGATAGGGATGGACTATGCCCAGCTCACACTCTCTCAGTACGAGCCTGAGAAGATCGAGAGGAGCGAGACAGCCGAGGGTAAATTAGAGACGTGGCACTACGCCGAGGGGCTCTTTTATCTTAAGAACGGCATCCTTGTAAGGACCGAGACTGTCACTGACCCTAAGGCCCCAAAGCAGACGAAGAAAGAGATAATGGACGGGCGCATAAGAAAGCAACTGAAGATAGAAGAGACCATAAGAAGCGCCTTAGGCTTGGATGAGTAGGAGGTAAGAGGTGATTCATAGCAAAAGTGCATTAAAAGCACTTAGTGCGTTTTGTGCACTTAATTGTGTTGTGTAAGGAGGAATAAAGTGAAGAAAGTCGCCTTGCTCCTGATAGTAATGCTCTTTGCAGTTGTCTCGTGCCATACCGGCCCGTTAAAGGACATAAGGTTAGGTAAAAGCTTTGGAATATACGCCGGGGATAAAATAGTTGTTCATAAAGCCCCGTCAAAAGACGCGGAGACCTTCTATATAGAGACCCCTCAGGCCTTTCTTGTGGAAGATGTGGTCTGCGAGGATAGGGTTGGAAAGCTCTCCTGTTTATCAGATCTTATGATAGCAAAGGATTATCCCGATGCGGTCAAGGTCGCCTATTATAAGGTGAGCTTCGAGTTCGGAGGAGAGGGTTATATAAACGCCAAGTATTTCTATCCAAAGCTTGCTAGCTTCATAATTTCAGAGGAGACAGCCGAATATATGGGCACCACGCCATCGGATTATGCCAGAAAGGCGCGTGATCAGTATGCCTCAGATAAGTTAAAG
>JAJCZG010000030.1 GCA_029262475.1 Deltaproteobacteria bacterium | reverse complement strand
CCGGTATTCGGGTCGCGCGTGAAGCAGACCCCTGTGCCGGAGTCGTCTCCCTTGTTGCCGTAGACCATCTGAACTATGTTTATCCCTGTGCCGAGGAGACCGGTAATCTTCTCGACTTCACGGTACTTTATCGCCTTATCGGCCATCCAGGAGTCCTCAACTGCGTCTATTGCGCCCCAGAGCTGATCCATCGGATCCTGCGGGAAGTCCTCTCCGGTCTCTTCCTTGTATATCTTCTTGAGAAGCGGTATAAGCTCGTTGAGTTCATTTTCATTCACCTCGGTATCGAGTATGGGACGGGTTCTGATCTTTAGCCTCGGCCTGGAGATGCGCTGCTTTATTTCGTCGAATGCCTCTTCGAAGCGATCCTTATCGACACCTTTTGCCGTAGCGGCGTACATGTTTATAAAGCGTCGGTATGCGTCGAGCGCAAAGCGCCGGTTAGAGGTCTTGGTGGCGAGCCCTTCAACCGATATGTCGTTTAGCCCGAGGTTCAGAATCGTCTCCATCATGCCGGGCATGCTCATCGCCGCTCCGCTCCTTACGGATACCAGGAGAGGATCCTTCGGATCGCCTAGCTTCTTGCCTGTCGCTCTCTCAAGCTTCTTTAGGTGTTGTAAGACCTCTTTGGCGAGCCCCTTCGGGTACTTCTTCTTGTTCTTATAATAGTAGTCGCATACCTCGGTGGTGATGGTAAATCCTCCCGGCACCGGAAGTCCGATGCTCGTCATCTCGGCAAGCCCAGCACCCTTGCCGCCGAGGAGTTCCTTCATGGTACCGTTACCTTCGCTCTGTCCATTGCCGTAGAAATATACAAATTTTTCTTTAGCCATTTCCTTAACACCCTCCGGATTGTAATTTATAATTATTGCCGACTTATATATTCGAAGACCTCTGCCGTAGAGGCAAAGGGTTAATCAATTTCAATAGATCCTGCTCTTTACGATAGAGGCGAACCTTTAACGCCCTGCTGTAGAGCCCGGCGGCACCGGCACACTAGTGTGCTTTTAATACGCGCATCAAAGTGCTAATTGCAAACGGCACTCCGTACTACGCGGCACACCAATGTGCTTCTGATACGCGCACGAATCGTTAATCTCAGACGGCACCCAACGTCCATCACTCTTCAACCGACTGAAAGCCGGTGGCAGTTAGGCACAGCCGCCTGCAAATTGATAAAGGGCAGCCCCACAGAGGAGAAAGCTGCCCTTTTGATACTTCAAAATCGAGAAAATATGATTTGGATTTTCATTTTTTGATATAGCCTTAATTATGTCCGTTAATGTTACGGTTCAGGCACCTTTATGATACACAGAGTTGGGGTGCCTAGTCAAGGGTTTGTCGCTCAAAAAAAGCGCACTTTCGCCTTTTTTGCGAGCCGTCCTTTATTGCTCCTCAAAATCGTCTTTTATGCTATACTATTTTATTCTATGAAGTTGAAAGAAACCTCACTATACGACCGTACCGTAGACGGTATTACAGGGGTAGCGGCTGCTGCTGCTTCGGGGGAGAGGTGCGCCCTTGGCGGGCTTGCCGGGTCAAGCAAGGCATACCTCCTCTCAAAGCTCTTCGCAGCCGGAGCGAGCGCTCACCTGGCGGTTCTCCCTACAGGAGAAGAGGCCGAGGAATTCGTCTCCGACCTGAAGTTCTTCCTCGGAGAAGGCGAGGTCTTTCTGCTTCCCGAACGCGAACAGCTTACGGTGGAACCCTCGGTGGAGGACCCCGAGATTACCGCCGCCCGGCTCGCTCACCTCCATAGGCTCACCCGAAGAGAAAAGATCATAACCGTAACCTCCGCAGCCAACCTCTCGCTCCTGACCATTTCGCCGGATAAGCTCAAAGAGTCGGCCTTTAAAGTAGAGTTCGCCGGCGAGTACCCACATGACGAACTGCTCCTTAAGCTCACGAACGCCGGTTACCGCCGTATGGAGATGGTGGAGGACAGGGGTGAAGTGAGTGTTAGAGGGGCGATAATAGATATCTTTCCTACCGGGGAAAAGCTGCCGCTTAGAATAGAGTTCTTCGGCGACGAGGTCGAATCTATAAGGAGCTTCGACCCCCTCACCCAGCGAAGTGTCGATGAGCGTGAGAGCGCGTTGATACTCCCGGCTCGGGAGGCGGTCATGACAGATGAGATAAGGCCCGGAGCGCGCGACAGACTCCTTCTCAGGGCAGACGCGTTAGAGTGCGAGCACGGAAGCTTTGCTCCACTCCTAAGCGCCATCAACTCGGGCGTTGATATGGAGTCTGCCCTCTCACTCCTTCCAATTATTCACGAGCATCTATCAAGCCTCTTCGATTATCTCTTAGAAGAAACTTTAGTAAGCATAATAGAGCCGGATAAGGTAGAGCGCGAGCTTAACGCCCTTACCGAAGGTCTTCAGGCAAGTGCCGAGAGGCTTTCCGGGGAAGGGGCTTTTTACCTGAAGCCAGACTCCGTCTGCCTCGGAGGGGAGGCCATAGATGAGGCCCTCAAAGGGTTTCCGGTGCTGGAGTTAAGTAGCTCCACTACGGCAGGCGAAGGTGCCGGGGAGGGTACGGACTTTGGAGCGCTCCTTAATATGGATCTCCGCCAGGACCTTGCTACGGCCAGAGGGGGCAAGGGTGCCAGGGGGGAGGAGTTTTTTACCCCGCTCGCCGAAAGGATAAGTACGTGGCTTAAAGGGGATTTCAGGGTTTTTCTCACCGCCCATAACGCGGGGCAGGCCGAGCGTACTATTGAGCTCCTCGAAGGATACGGCATCAGTGCCGCCATAAGACCTGCCGGAGATATCCTGGATAGCGGCAAGCGCGCCACCGGAGGCGTCGGTATTGTTAAAGGTTCCCTTTGCTCCGGATTCAGGCTCCCAGGTGGCGGCCTTGCGATAGTCTCCGAGGAGGATATTTTTGGTAAAAGGCATAAGAGGAGAACCCCGGCCAAGGGCAGGTTAGAGAGTTTCCTTGCACGCCTGGAAGACCTTTCGGTCGGCGAGGCGATAGTCCACCGGGTCCACGGCATAGCCGTCTACAGGGGGCTTAAGAGGATGGAGGTGGACTCCATCGAGAATGAATTCCTTGTCCTCGAATACAAGGACTCGGATAAGCTCTACCTGCCGGTTGAGAAAATGGACACCGTGACAAAGTATCACGGCGTGGAGGGGCGCGCCTTTGATGTCGATAAGCTAGGCGGCACGGGCTGGGCCAAGAAGACGGGCAAGGCGAGAAAGGCGGTAGAGAAGATTGCCGCAGAGCTCCTTAAGCTCTACGCCGAGAGGGAGGCGCGCGAGGGTTTTGCCTTCTCCGGGCCGAGCCACCTATACGACGAGTTCGCCGCCGCCTTCGAGTACGAAGAGACCCCGGACCAGGCTCGCGCCATTGACGATACTCTAGCGGATATGGAGGGGGTAAGGCCGATGGACCGCCTCGTATGCGGCGACGTCGGTTACGGCAAGACCGAGGTAGCGATGCGCGCGGCCTTTAAGGCCGTCCTCGACGGTAAGCAGGTGGCCGTCCTCGTGCCTACGACTATACTCGCGCAGCAGCATTTCATGACATTTAACGAGCGCTTTGCCGCGTACCCGTGCTCTATAGATCTCCTTAGCCGTTTCCGTTCGGCAAAGGAACAGAAAGAGACTCTAAGGAAGCTCGCTACGGGCGAGGTCGATATCGTCATCGGAACGCATAGAATTTTAGGCCGCGACGTCGCCTTTAAGGATTTAGGGCTCGTTATTATAGACGAGGAGCACCGCTTCGGTGTAAAGCAAAAAGAACGCCTCCGCGAGATTAGAAAGCAGGTGGACCTCCTCACCCTTACGGCGACACCAATCCCGAGAACCCTTCAGATGTCTATCGCCGACGTAAGGGGGCTTAGTATCATAAGCACCCCTCCCGAAGACCGCCGGGCCATTAAGACCGTCATAACCGGCTTTAACGAGAAGATACTGAAGGACGCCATCGTAAGGGAGATTAAAAGAGGCGGGCAGGTATTTTTCGTACATAACAGGATAAGCTCCATAGGCGCGATAGCCGAGTTCATAGAGCGCCTCGTCCCCGAGGCTAGATGCGTCGTCGCCCACGGCCAGATGGGCGAGCACGAGCTTGAAAAAAAGATGTTAGGCTTCATCGAACACGATTACGATATCTTACTAAGTACGACCATCATAGAGTCCGGGCTCGATATCCCGAGCGCGAATACCATAATCATAAACCGCGCCGACCGTTTCGGTCTCGCCGAACTCTACCAGCTCCGGGGCAGGGTCGGCAGGAGCAGCCACCGTGCGTACGCGTACCTTATATGCCCGAACGAACTCCTCTCCGCCGACGCCCATAAGCGCCTTGAGGCTATTGCGGCCCTTACCGAGCCGGGTGCGGGGTTTCGCGTCGCCTCACACGATCTCGAGATAAGGGGGGCGGGAGAGCTTTTAGGCACTTCGCAGTCCGGGCGCATAGCCGAGGTAGGTTTTGAGATGTATATAACGCTCCTTGAGGAGGCGGTCGCCGAATTAAAGGGGCAGCCCGTCGTAGACGAGCCGGCCCCCGAGGTGACATTAAGGGTATCGCGTTACATCCCTGAAGACTATATCCCGGATACCCGCCAGAGGCTCGGGCTCTATAAGGGCTTATCCGCTGCCGGGAGCGAAGAGGAGCTATACGACATCTGCGACGAGCTCGAAGACCGTTACGGCAAGATCCCGGCGCTTGTTACTAACCTTATAAAGGCAGCCGAGGTGAGGATACTCCTTAAGAGGGCCGGAGGCGTGGAGCTAAAGCAGCTCGGCAAAAGGCTTTACCTCCGTTTTTATCACGGCGGCGACCCGTTATTTAACGAGGAGACCTTAGCTAACGTCATGACCCTTGTTAGAGACAGCCCCGCGCGCTACAGGCTCACCCCGGACTCGAAGCTCGTCTGTCTAATGAAGGAAGAGCACCCGGAGGACGGCGAAGGGGTGATAAGAGAGGCGATAATACTGTTGAAAGGGCTCCTGAAGAAGTGCTAATATGGTTTCGGCCCGGAGGGCCAGGCGGGGCGTCACACTGCGAGTGAAAGAGGCGTTCTATTATATAGGGCTTGTCACTTAATGATAGAGGATTTGGATTGCCGGTAATTTACAGAAAAGAAAGCCTTCTTGGCGCATTAATTATGGCCCTCCTTTTATTTCTGCCCTCTGGCTGCGGTAAGGAGGATGATTCCGGTATTAAGGATCAGTCCAAGATAGTCGCAAGGGTGGACGGAACAGCCATCACCCTCGGACGCCTCGATAAAGCCTTGAAGGTGATTTTACCTGAAGGCGCAGGCGAGTTTACCGAAGACGAACTAAGCGAGCTTAGAAGTAGCCTTTTAAAGGAAATAATAGACGAAGAGTTAATCCTTAAGGAGGCCGCTAATAAGGGCCTTACCTTAAACGAAGAGGAGCTTTCGATCGAGATTGCCTTCTTTAAGAAAGATTACGACGAGAAGGGTTTTGCCGAGGCCGTAATACCGAGGTATGGCTCGATAAGCGCGTGGAAGGATGACGTGAGGAGAAAGCTCCTTATTAAGAAAGTCATCGGCGAGGTGCGCGGCTTAGGCGTGGAAGTGAGCGACGTCGAGGCCAGGGAGTATTACGAAAAAAACCACGACAGTTACGATGTCCCCGAACAGGTGAGTGCAGCCATGATCTTCGTTGAAACGAAGGCAGAGGCGGAGAAGATAAAAGCCTTACTCGTAAGCTCTGATTTCGCGGAGGTCGCTAAAGCCCATTCAAACGGCCCCGAGGCGGAGCTCGGCGGAGAGCTCGGCACCTTCGGGCGCGGAGACATGCCCGAAGAGTTCGAGGTGGTCGTCTTTTCTCTAAAGGAAGGCGAGATAAGCGAGCCGGTAAGCTCACCATTCGGCTTCCATATTTTTAAACTTAACTCCAGGATGAAGGGCAGGAAGCTCTCGTTCGAGGATGTGAAAGAGGATATCAAAGAGGCCCTGTGGCGCGATAGGGCCGAAATGGAGTACAGAAAATGGATTTTAGAATTAAAGGAAAAGACGAAGATAGAGGCTTTGGAGGATTTATAGACCCCCTTAAGAAGAGGTTATGGGTCTTTTCTCTGCTAGTGGTCTTATTCGCCGTATTTACGCTTGCCCCCTGCCCCGCCTCCGCTGAGGTCGTGGACCGTATAGTGGCAGTCGTAAACGACAGTGTGATAACGTTATCCGAGCTAAAGGCGGCGATGGCGCTTGCTCGTGACGAAGCCGGAGACGAAGGAGCTGAGCTACTCCTAACCGATGTGGAGCTAAGAAGCCGCGTCCTCGATAACCTTATCGAGCAGAAGCTCGTAAAGCAGGCCTCCGACAAGGCTGGTATAGAGATAAGCGAAATAGAGATAGACAAGGCCATTAACTCTGTCCTTGAGAAGAACCGCATTGCCAAGGATGCCCTTCTTGTGGCTCTCGCCGAGAGTGGTCTTACATTAAGTGAATACAGAGAGCAGCTAAGAGAGAGGCTCCGGGAGCAAAAGTTCATAAATTCCCAGTTTCGCTCAAAGGTCGTCCTCTCCCCTGAAGAGATAGAAGAATACTATACCCAGAACCTGGAAAGATTCATCGGACCGCCCGCTTTGAGGCTCGCGATAATCTTCTTCTCGAACTCCGATGAAGAGCTAATGGAGAAGAGGGTTGAGATCGTCCGGAGCGCCCTTCTCGCCGGAGAGGATTTCGCTACACTAGCCAGGGACTACTCCGAGGGGCCTGCTACCGAGGAGGGCGGCGACCTCGGGCTTGTGAATATCGATGAGTTCGATAGCGTAATAGTCGAGGCTGCCGAGAAGCTTGGCGAGGGGGATGTGAGCGGGCCGGTACGCGGAGAGGGGGGAGTAACATTTATAAAGGTTATAGAGAAGAGACTCGAAGAGCCACGTCCCTTAGAAGAGTTAAAGGGCGAGATATACCAGGAACTCTACTCTAAGGTCCTTGAAAAAAAATTTTCAAACTGGCTTAAAGAGAGCAGAACCTTCTCCCATATAGAGGTAAGGCTTTAGAGGTGTCGATCATCTCGGGAAAGAAGCACGTAGCCTTTAATGGGCTAAAGCCGAGGGTGGCGGTTACGATGGGCGACCCGGCGGGCATAGGCCCGGAGGTGCTCTTAAAGGCGCTCCGCTCCGGAAGGGTAAGGCGAGTAGCAACGCCTGTGATAGTAGGCGACAGGCGCGTGCTGGAAGTTATCGCCGCGAAGACCGGCATCTCTATCCCCCGCTACGTTCAGATTATAAATCCATCCGATAAACCGCCGGCGCTCGGTACGCTTCGCCCGGGCTTCCTGCCCCTGCCGTGGGCGAGAGAAGTGCCTAGCTATATTGAAGAAGCCGTAAGGCTTGTTACCTCCGGAGACTCGGAGGCCATCGTCACCGCTCCTATAAATAAAGGCGCTCTTAGAAAGGCCGGTTTTTCATTTCCCGGACATACGGAATTCCTCGCCCACCTTACCGGTACCAAAGACTACGTCATGATGCTCGGCGGAAAAGACCTTAAGGTCGCGCTCGTTACCATCCATGAACCCTTGAAGAGGGTTCCATCGCTTATTACCAAAGAGAAGATACTAAAGACCATAAAGGTTACGGACCTGGCCTTCAGGCGTTTTTTCGCCGTGGATAGGCCGAGGATAGGGGTGCTCGGGCTTAACCCGCACGCAGGTGAAGGCGGGCTCTTCGGCGACGAGGAGAGGAGCATAATAGCCCCGGCTATTAAAAGCGCCAGGCGCTCCGGGATAGAGGCGATCGGCCCGGTCGTCCCTGATACGGCCTTTATCAGGTCCGTCAAAGGGGAGTTCGACGTACTCGTCTGCATGTACCACGACCAGGGGCTCGGTCCGCTTAAACTCCTCCACTTCGATGACGGCATAAACGCCACCCTGGGCCTTCCCGTAATAAGAACGAGCGTGGACCACGGTACCGCATACGATCTGGCCTGGCAGGGTGCGGCAAGCCATGCCTCGATGGTCTCGGCCATAGAGACTGCGGCCCTTATGGCTCTTTCGGCAAGGGATCACGGCTGACCGTCTCCCATATTAAGATACCTTTGACGCATTTTACTAGCCGCCTTTTGTAAACCGGAGATTAAGGCTGATTTCAATCTTCCTTTCCCAGTCCTCCAAATCTACACCATTCTTGTAATCCCGTTGTTTTCTCATGGTCCATTTAGACCTCCAGGTCCCTCTGTTTGTCATAATCAGTTTTCATAAGCCTTTATTTTTAGCCTACTTACAATACCCTGTCCACATAAAATTTTCTAAAGTAAAGAAACCAGTCGCCGATATAGTCGATATAGAGATCTTAAGTTGTAAATAAAGACAGTTTATAATCGATGCACTAATATTTACTAACTGGCAAAAGGACTGAAAAGGAGAATTTTTATGAGGAGGGTTATTTTAGGCTTTGTAATTGCGGCGATGCTTTGTCTCGGGTTTGTTGGCGAATCGCTTGCAACTACGGTAAAGGAATACGCGGTAATTATTAACCTCGCCGGAAGGCAGAGGATGCTCACCCAGAAGATGAGTAAGGAGATGTTCCTTGTAGCTAACGGCGTTGAGGTGGCTAATAACAGGGAAGCGCTTAAGAAGACCATAGCGCTGTTCGATACCACCTTGAAGGGGCTTATAAAGGGTGACAAAGCGCTTGGAATACCGGCCACGATCGGCAAGGGCGAGCTTCGTCAGATGGGTAAGGTAGAGGGGCTCTGGGCCGAGTTTAAAACATTGGCCGACAGTGTCGTCTCCGGTGGGAGCGTACCTGTAGCGAAGGTTGCCGAGTTGAACCTGCCGCTCCTTAAGAATATGAATACCGCCGTAAGGCTCTATGAGAAGGCCGCCAAGAAGGAAGTTAGTATGGCCGCAGGCGCCGTCATCAACCTCGCCGGAAAGCAGAGAATGCTCACGCAGAAGATGAGCAAGGAACTGCTCCTGGTTGCACTTGGCCACAATGTGGATGAGAATAAGATTAACCTCAAGAAGTCGGGTTCACTCTTTGACCGTACGCTTAAGGGGCTTAAGAGCGGGGATGAGGACTTAGGGCTACCGGCTACGACCGACGCTGCTATAAACGCCCAGCTAGATACGGTCTCCGGGCTCTGGAAGGAGTTCAAGCCTCTCGTCGATAAGGTCTCGGATATAGACTCCGGAAGCCCGGCAAAGGCTGATATAGAGAAGATGGCGAAGCTGAACTTGCCTCTACTAAAGGAGATGAACAAGGCGGTAAAGATGTATGAAAAGGCCCAGTAAAACGGGCCTTTTTACTTTGAAACGGAATAAGTGTTATTGGCTGAAATAAATTCAAGAAAGGCTGGGGAATGAAGTCACGAAAATTTGGCATAGGCACCCTCATCACGTTAGGATTTGCAATGGCCGTAACCCTCGCTGTAATAATCGGTGTCTTCGGCATGGTCAGCATGGGCACGATTGTGAGTTCCCTTGATGAAGTAGCAGAGGGCTCCAATGTGGTCAGCTCTGAACTTACGAAGTTGAAGCAGGCTTCAGAGGCGGCCGGTAATGAGGCCGAAACGCTCAAGGCCAATATGGACAAAAGGCTTGTAAAGAGGCTCAGGACTAACGCGGCGGATATGACCGACCTGCAGAGGACATTCGATGACCTATCTTCTTCGCTCGCTACTATTATAGAGAGCGAGGAGGAGGACGGAACGCTTCTGCTCTTAGAGATTGAGAATATATACGAGAATGTCCAAAGGGAGTGGAAACCGCTTGTTCGCGGTATCGCAAAAGAAATAACCGAGACCTCCGAGGAGGGGAAACGCATGGCGACCACCGTCGATTCCCTGCGCGACAACCTTATAAGTTTTGGCGCTCTTGCGAGCAAAGGTAGCGTCGTTACCGAAGAGATCAAAGGGGTCGCTAATAACTCCGCCGGTACGGCCAAGAAGACGAGCACTGTGATGATGGGTGTACTCATCTTTGCGGTCGTCGGCGTATTCATAGCGGGATACTTTACGAAGCGCGGCATAATACAACCTATAAATATGGTGACCGAGAGGATACGCGATATCGCCGAGGGAGAGGGAGACCTTACCAAGCGCCTTGACGAATCCATGCACGATGAACTCGGGGAGCTGTCCAAATGGTTTAATAACTTTGTGGAGAAGCTTCAGCAGATAATAGCGGGGCTTGCGGTTAATTCCAGCGCCCTGGCTGAGAATTCAAAGGAGCTTACCAGTTCTTCGTCTCAGATATCAGAAGGCTCGGAGGCCCAGACTCTTAGGGCGACACAGGTGGCTACGGCTACCCAGGAGCTTAGCTCGACGATAACCGAGATAGTAAGGAACGTAACGAGCGCGGTCGATGTCGCAGAAGACGCCGCCTCCGTTGCCAGAGAGGGCGGAAAGATCGTAACCGATACCATAGAGAGCATGAACGGTATCGCCACATCCGCAAGGGAGTCGAGCGAAATAATAAGCATGCTCGGAAACAGTTCTCACGAGATAGGCAATATCATAAGAGTCATTAACGACATCGCCGACCAGACGAACCTTCTGGCCTTAAACGCAGCCATCGAGGCCGCAAGGGCCGGGGAGCAGGGGCGCGGCTTCGCCGTAGTCGCCGACGAGGTAAGGAAGCTCGCCGAGAAGACCGTTAACGCCACAAAGGAGATTGGCGGGATGATAACATCCATGCAGGAGAAGACCGCTGATGCCATAAGATCCATGGAAAGTGAGGTAAGCGCCGTATCTGACGGGGTAAATCTCGCCACCGGGGCCGGGGAATCTCTCCGCGAGATCGTCGAGAAGGTGGAGCTTGTAACCGCTATGGTCAACCAGATTTCTACCGCTTCAAGGCAGCAGAGTGAGGCAACCGATCAGATAAGCGGCGATATTGAGACGGTCGCAAACGTCATCTCAGAGACCGCCTCCAGCGCAGGTCACATAGAGCGTCTCGGGAGCGAGATAGACGAACTCGCAAGCTCCCTTAAGGCAACGGTCGAGCGCTTCAAGGTCACTGAAGGGGTTAGCTCTGAAGGGCTCTCTAGCGGCTTTCAGGCCAAAGCGCTTCCCTATCAAATCTCAAGCGAAGATACGGGCTTTGATGAAGAAGAGATGAAGGCGAGCTAGAAGTTGTCTTTCTAAAAGGTTTTAAAGTAGAACGCCCCTTCCACCGTTACGGTGGAAGGGGCGTCTTTATTTCTCATATATAATAATCCTACGAATCTACTCGAAGGGGTGTTTCCTGATTATCGCCTCTTTCCTGCCGGTGCCGACGCTTACGATGACGCACTCTACACCGGTAAGTTCCTCCATCCTCTTTATATAAGACTGAGCCTTCTCCGGGAGTTCGTCGAAACGTGTCGCGGTCTTCGTCGGGCTCATCCATCCGGGCATGGTCTCGTAGACCGGCTCGATACGTTCCAGCATGGAGGTATCGGTCGGGAACTCGTCGGTCGGTGCCCCGTCGATCAAGTACGAGGTGCAGAGCTTTATCTCATCCATCCCGTCAAGGACGTCGAGCTTTGTGATGACCAGCCCGTCGATGCCGTTTAGCCTTACGGAGTGTTTTAGCGCCACGGCGTCGAACCAGCCGCATCTCCTGGGTCTGCCGGTAGTGGCGCCGAACTCTCCACCGAGCTCACGGAGCTTTTCTCCGTCGGCGCAGGTAAGCTCCGTCGGGAACGGCCCCTCTCCAACGCGCGTACAGTAGCTCTTGGTAATGCCTATAACGCTATCGAGCTTTGTCGGGCCGATGCCGGTGCCTGTCGAAGCCGCCCCGGCGATGGTATTAGAGCTCGTAACGTACGGATAGGTGCCGTAGTCCACGTCGAGGAGCGTGCCCTGAGCGCCCTCGAAGAGTATGGAGCGCCCTTCTTTCATGGCCGTGTCGAGAAGGATGGACGTATTGGTTATGTGTGGCAGGAGTTTTTCCGCATAGCCGAGGTAGTCCGCTATGATCTCAGCCGGAGAAAACCCCTTTGCGCCGAGGATATTCATAAGGAGATGGTTCTTCTCCGCGAGGTTCGCCGTTATCCGGGTCTTTAGCCTCTCCGGGTTCAGGAGGTCGCCGACCTTTATGCCGCACCTGGCAACCTTATCTTCGTATGCCGGGCCTATGCCCCTGCCGGTGGTGCCGATCTTCTCTTTGCCCTTCCTGCGCTCGCGCGCAATGTCGAGGGCCTTATGGTATGGCATTATAAGGTGGGCGTCTTTGCTTATAAAGAGGTTCTCCCCCTTAAAGAGCCCCTGGGTAGAGAGCTTTTCTATCTCGCCTAAAAGGACCTCCGGGTCTATGACTACGCCGTTACCGAGTACGCACGCGGTGCCTTCATGGAGAATCCCGGATGGGATCAGGTGGAAGACGTACTTTTCACCTTCCGCGTAGATGGTGTGCCCGGCGTTGTTGCCTCCCTGGAAGCGCACGACTACGTCGGCGTGCTCGCTCAGGATGTCAACTATCTTGCCCTTGCCCTCGTCGCCCCACTGGGCGCCTACTATCACAACGTTCTTAGCCATAAAATTTTTTCCGGATCCTTTTTATAATAATGCCGTAGCGGCAATTCCTCTGGCGGTCTCCGCGCACGTGGAGGAAGTAGACCGCTCTTCTCCCTTTACTCCATGTCAGAGAGCCCCGGAGGCGCATTGTCATGCCAAAACTTTTGGTGATTAAATATTATCGATAGCCGATTGCAGGCGATTAATGTCAAAGGCGAAGCCCGTTGAGGCCGCTTCCATTCCGTATCTCCCGGCGAGTGAATCGTACCTGCCGCCGTAGAGTATGGGCTTTCCTATACCCGAGGCGAAACCTTCGATGATAACGCCGGTGTAGTAATCAAAGCCGCGCACCTCGCCAAGGTCGATGGTCACGTATTCGTGATAACCTTTTTTGGAGATAATTTCAATGATTTTTGTGAGGTATGCGAGTACTCCGGCGTCTGCGCCCTTAAAGGAGCCCGCGATATCAAGTATTTCATCCTCGCCGTAAAAGGTGGTCAAGGCGGATAAAAGCTTCCTGTCCGAGTCGTTTATCCTCTCGGTGGTCGTATCGATTGCGCGACTTACCCCCTCGGCGTCCTTCTTGGCGATGGCGTTTTTAAGCGCTTTAAGCTCCTTATCGGAGAGGATTAGACGGTCGAATATGGACTTTACGAACCCTACGTCGCCTATGTCGATCTTGAAATCCTTAATACCGAGCCCCTTAATCGACTCTATCGCCATTACGATCATCTCGGCATCTATCTCAGGTGATGCTTCTTTGGATATGTACTCTGCCCCGGCCTGTAGAAATTCGGCAGCGTTGCCGCCGTTACTTTCGTGGTAGCGGATTACGCTCTGATTGTAGCAGAGCTTAAGCGGCTTCGGCGCGTCCTTTAGCCTCGTAGCAGCCATACGCGCTATCTGCGGTGTGATATCAGGCCTTATCGCTACGACGCGTCCGGTATTAGGGTCTATGAACTTTAAGACCTTATCCTTCAGGTAGCTGTCCAGACCGATATCAAGGACGTCGAGGAATTCGAGTAAAGGGGTTTCGACCTTCTTGAAGCCGAAAGAAGCAAATACGGAAAGTATGGAATTCTCCAGAGAGGTGATCTTTTGCGCCTCGTCGGGCAAAATGTCCCTTACCCCCTGGGGAAGCGATATGGCGGGTGTTGTCTTCATAGGCGCTCTGTCCGGCAACTGCGTGGGAATACATTTTTTGCCCGGCAGCCCAGGTGTGGGCCGCCGGGTAACTCAAGTTCTTTCAGACTAAAACTCAACAATCCTTGCCGAGATGATATTCGGAAGGTTTAATAACTTCTCCATTACGTCTTCGCCGGGGCGAGAGTCCACCTTCCAGGCGGAGGCCGCTTCGTTTGCGACGGTCTCTATGCCGAGATGAAGGCGTGCGATGTTGACATTATTTTCTCCGAGGAGTGTGCCGACCCTGCCGATGACGCCGGGGGTGTCCTCATTATGGATTAGTATTATATAACCGTCTGGAACGATATCAAGCAGGAACTTGTCTATCCTTACTATCCTCGGGTCGTTTTTACCGAAGATTGCTCCCTCTACGGCTCGCTCCGAGTCCTTGGTCTTGACGGTTATAGTTACCGAGCTTGCGAAGTCTATCGGGCGCGAACTCTTTACTTCGGTTATCTTTATGCCGCGCTCCTTTGCAACATACGGTGCGTTTACAAAGTTCACGTTCTCGTCCATCAGCTTCGATAAGACGCCTTTTATGCAGGCAATCGTAACGGGGGCTACATCAAGGTCAACTACCTCTCCGTTATAGTCGATTACGATCTCTTCTATTCCGCCGGAGAGAATCTGCCCCTGGAGGCTTCCGAGCTTCTCGCCGAGCTTTATGTACGGGTCGAGCGAGCTCAGTAGCTCTGCCGGCACGCTCGGGACGTTAATTGCGTTACGTATAGTGCCGGTCGTCAGGTAGTCGGCTATCTGATCGGCTACGGCTACCGCCACATTCTCCTGCGCCTCGTGGGTCGATGCTCCGAGGTGCGGGGTAAGTATTATGCCGTCTACTGCCAGTAGCGGGTTATCAGCCTCGGGCGGCTCGGTTGAGTATACGTCGAAGGCAGCTCCCGCGAGCTTACCGCTCTCTACGGCTTCGGCAACTGCTGTCTCGTCCACTATGCCGCCCCTTGCGCAGTTAATAAGGCTCATGCCGTCCTTCATCTTGGCTATCGCTTCTGCGTTTATGATATTCTTGGTGTCGTTTGTGAGTGGCACGTGAATGGAGAGGAAGTCGCTCTTGGCAAAGAGTTCGTCGAGTGTGACGAGTGTAATGCCGAGCTTTTCGGCGAGCTCGTCCGAGATGAACGGGTCGTAGCTTATGACCTTCATCTTTAGCCCTTGAGCGCGCGAGGCGACGACCGATCCGATATTTCCTACACCAAGGATGCCGAGTGTTTTTCCTGTGAGCTCGGTACCCTGAAACTTCTTCTTCTCCCACTTGCCGGCCTTCATGGAGGCGGTAGCCTGCGGGATCTTCCTCGCGAGCGCTACTATCATGGCTATCGCGTGCTCGGCTGTGGTGACGGTATTCCCCCCCGGCGTATTCATTACTATTACGCCCTTCTGGGAGGCGTACTGCGTATCGACGTTATCAACGCCGGTTCCGGCGCGTCCTATGACCTTCAAATTGTCGGCGGCGTCGAGTATCTCCTTGGTAACTTTGGTGGCGCTTCTGATGACAAGGCCGTGATAGTCCTTGATCTTGGCCTTTAATTCTTCGGGGCTTAGCCCGGTATCGACATCGACCTCGAGCCCTTCGGTATTTTCAAAGATCTCCGCAGCCTTGCTGCTCATGGAGTCGCTTATAAGTATCTTCATCTTCTGTAATGTCCTTTTATGTGCTGCAAGTTTTCAGTTTAAGATAGCTATTCCGGTTAAACCCTATTCGTATCCTTCGAGGAGGACCTTTTGCGCCGCGCCTACACCAGTGCCGAGCTCGACGTTATGGCCGAGCTTCACGAGCGCCATCTCGACGGCAGATATTGCGATTATCACATCGAAGGTGTTTACGTAGCCCAGGTGCGCGAGCCTGATGATCTTGCCCTTCAGGTGGTCCTGACCGCCTGCGATGGTTACACCCATCGAGTCCCTCAGGTACTTTACGAGCTTTCCGCCGTCAACGCCCTCGGGCACGTAGATGCCGGTAGCCGCCGAAGACGGGCTATCCGGGGCCAGAAGTTTTAGGCCTAATGCCGTGGCCGCGGCCCTGGTGGCACGCGCCAGCCTGTCGTGGCGGGCGTGGGTATTATCTATACCCTCTTCCTTTATAAGGAGGAGGGCTTCTTTGAGGCCGTTAATGAGGCTTACGGCCGGGGTATATGCGGTGGTGTCCTTCTTGAGGTTTTTACGCTCCTTGGCGAGGTCGAAGTAATACCTCGGGCAGGTAGCCGTCTCCTGGAACTTCCATGCCTTGCCACTAAGTGCTATGAAAGCGAGCCCCGGAGGGAGCATAAACGCCTTTTGCGAGCCGGAGACGAGTACGTCGATGCCGATTTCGTCCATCGGTAGCGGCACAACACCCACTGCCGTGATGCCGTCCACTATCAGGAGAGTGTCGCGGTCCTTCGTAAGCTTTGCTATTTCGCTTATCGGATGCGTTACGGTGGTGCTCGTCTCGCTCGCCTGCGTAAGGACGCCCTTTACGGCAGGGTTTTCGGTTAGTATTGCCTCTATCGCTGCCGGGTCTACGGCAGTGCCCCACTCGACTTTTATCCAGTGGACCTTTAAGCCGTAGGTCTCTGAAATTTGTCCCCAGCGCTCGCCGAATTTACCGCCGTTTACCACGATTACCTCGTCACCGGGGCTAAAGAGGTTCGTGATAGAGCTCTCCATCGCGCCGGTGCCGGAAGCGGCCAGCATTAAAACGTCGTTATCTGTCTGGAAGACGTACTGTAAAAGCTCTGCCGTCTCTTTAAAGGTCTGTGAGAACTCGGGTGTGCGGTGATGGATCATCGGCCTGGCCATCGCCAGGAGAGAGCTATCCGGTACCTGTGTCGGGCCGGGTGCTAAAAGGTATGTCTTCTGCATGGTATAAATTTCCTCCTTCAACTTGAGTAGATAGTAACTATAGTAGTATTTTATATATTAAAAAACTATTTTTTATAGTTGGTCTTCTCTTACTATTCCGGACGGGAACGATACCGTCAAGAGCAAATAATCCCGTCATCGGAGTTCGCTATGACGGGATGCTGTATGGATTTATTCTGTTCTATTATAACACACGCAAGAAGACTAAAGTACCAGAGGAATCTATATTATGTCAAGAGAAATCATAGTGCGGCACGGAGGCCTCATAAGCGGTGGATAGGTTAGTTTTACAGGGTTTAGAGGCCGACGAATTCTCTTGACAAGGGACGGCCTCTTTGGATACAGTATACAAAGTGCAAGATGGAGAATTTTTCTCCTCCCCGAAGTATTGGGGCAGAACCTGCTTGATTCTTTTTCTAAATAACCATATAATTAACCGGCAACGATACTATAATGTATCTTTAGTTTTTTGCGGCTCGTTTCCGGCAACCTTCAAATTTCATACAATCTTATAATGTTTATGTAGTCTTCTCCCGTGAGTTCGCGGGACGCTTTGACAGTTATATTAGGTATTATAATACGTAAAGGCATTTTAATTTAAGGAGATCTTAATGGCTCGTAAAAAGATCACTGTCGTAGGTGCAGGTCACGTCGGGGCGACTACGGCTCTGTGGGTTGCGAGAAAAGAGCTTGGCGACGTAGTCCTTGTGGATATAGTAGAGGGGGTGCCGCAGGGTAAAGCCCTCGACATGATGGAGGCTGCGCCCGTTGAGGGTTTTGACTCCACTATAACCGGCACAAACGACTATAAAGACACAGCCGGTTCGGATGTCGTCATCATCACCGCCGGCCTACCGAGAAAGCCCGGCATGGACCGCGCCGACCTCATAAAGACGAACTCGGGGATAATAAAGAGCGTCGTCAAAGAGATCGTAAAATACTCGCCGAATACGATACTTTTAATAGTTACTAACCCGCTCGATGTAATGGTCTATGCGGCCTGGAAGCACTCAGGTCTACCGCCCGAGAGGGTGATGGGCCTGTCCGGCGCGCTTGACGGCGCAAGGATGAGGGCCTTTATAGCGATGGAGCTCGGCGTATCCGTTAAAGACGTGCGGACGATGGTCATAGGCGGGCATGCCGACACGATGGTGCCGCTCCCGGACTTCTCCACCGTCTCCGGGGTGCCGATTACCCAGCTCCTTTCCAAGAGTAAGATAAAGGCGATAGCCCACAGGACCAAACACGCCGGTGCCGAGATAGTGGCCTTCCTGAAGACCGGAAGCGCCTACTACGCCCCGTCGAGAGCCGTTTCAGAGATGGCCGAGTCGATTATAAGGGACCAGAAGAGGGTCATCCCGTCGGCTGTCTACGCTGACGGAATATACGGCGTAAAGAACATGTTCATAGGTCTTCCGGCCGTGCTCGGTTCAAATGGCGTAGAGGATATCATTAAGCTAAAGCTTAGCGCCGATGAGAAGAAGGAATTCAAAGCGTCGGTAAAAGCGATTAAGGTGCTTTTGGGCCATCTGGATATCTAGTAGGTATCCTGGCGTCTTAAATCCGTAATCATACAAGAGGGTATTTTTGAGGACAGTTAAAGCGGAAGAGATAACAGATAAGGTAAGGACTCTTTGCCTTGATGCGGCGACCAAACTGGGCGACGACGTCAAGTGCGCGCTTGAAGGCGCGCTCAAGACCGAGGAGAGCCCGCTCGGTAAGGACGTCCTCTCGCAGATAGTCGAGAACTATAAGATCGCAGAAGCCGGCGACCAACCGATGTGTCAGGATACCGGGCTCGCGATATTCTTTGTCGAACTAGGTAGCGATGTCTATATCGAGGGCGGCACCGTGGAGGATGCGGTAAACGAGGGGGTACGCCGTGGCTACGAGGACGGTTATCTCAGAAAATCCGTCTGCGACCCTATTACGAGGAAGAATACAGGAGATAATACCCCGGCCATAATACACCTCTCTACCGTGCCGGGCGATAAGGTAAAGATAATGATAGCCGCAAAGGGCGGCGGCAGCGAAAATATGAGCGGTATTGCGATGCTTAAGCCCGCGCAGGGAATCCCTGGCCTTAAGGACTTTGTTCTTAAGACGATAAGGGAGAGCGGCGGCAACCCGTGTCCTCCGATTGTCGTAGGGATCGGGATCGGCGGAGACTTCGAAAAATCGGCAATATTATCGAAAAAAGCCCTCTTCAGACCAGTTGGCTCGGTTAGCGAGGACGCAGAGCTCGCGGCCCTGGAGGCAGAACTCCTCGAAGAGGTAAACGCTCTCGGTGTAGGTCCTATGGGTTTCGGTGGGACGACAACGGCGATAGGGGTCCACATAGAAAAGCACCCCTGCCACATTGCAAGCTTTCCCGTGGCGGTAAATATTCAGTGCCACGCAGACAGACATAAAGAGGTAACATTCTAATGACGGATACGATAAGACTTACTCCGCCGCTCAGTGACGAGGATACGGCAGGCCTAAAGGCCGGCGACAGAGTCCTTATTAGCGGCGTTCTCTACACGGCGAGGGATTCGGCGCATAAACGCCTGATCGAACTCCTGGATAGCGGTAAGGAGCTCCCCTTCGACATAAAGGGTCAGCTCATATACTACGTCGGGCCGACTCCGCCGAAGCCGGGGCAGGTAATAGGCTCGGCAGGGCCGACTACGAGCGGCAGGATGGACATATTCGCTCCACGGCTCTTTGACCTCGGCCTCAAGGGTACGATTGGCAAGGGGCAGCGTTCGCCGGAGGTGATAGACTCGCTTGAAAAAAATAACGCCGTCTACCTTGCGGCGGTCGGCGGGGCTGCGGCGTTAATCGCCAAATCCATAAAAAAGGCCGAAGTCATCGCTTATGAAGATCTCGGCCCCGAAGCCATAAGAAGGCTCGAAGTAGAGGACTTCCCGGCGATAGTCGTTAACGACGCGCACGGCGGCGATCTCTTTAAAGCCGGCGTTGAAAAGTATAGAAAAAAGGCCAGCTAACCCAGGCGTAATCGGGGCATCTGGTAAAGCGGGGCTTTTTGTTGATGTGGCGGGCTTTTGCTGGAACGGAAGTTTTTAGTGGCATCGGTGGTTGGCGGGCGGAAAAAGATTTTGAAATTATGCGGACCGTGTCAATTCGGGTGCCGGTCGGTCACTGGTTAAGTTTTCACATTAAGGCAGAGGAACTCATTTATGAAGTTTAAGCTTAAAAATGAGAATATTGCAAGCGAGTTCGTAGCCCATATTGAGAAGATAACGGGTGAGAATGCCAAGCGGTGCTACCAGTGCGGTAACTGCACCGGCGGCTGCCCCGTCTCCTTCAAGATGGACCACGGGCCGTGCCAGATAATAAGGCTCATGCAGATGGGCCAGGACGAAGCCGTTCAGGAAGCCAATTCGATGTGGGTATGCGTCGGGTGCATGCAGTGTTACTCAAGGTGCCCGCAGGGCGTAAGTGCCGCCAATATATTCGAGGGGTTAAGGCAGGTTGTCCTCCGCAAGGGCGAGGACCATCAGGAGATAGAAGATATCCCGATGCCGCTCCTTAAGGGCGCGCCTCAACAGGCGCTCGTATGCGGTTTCAGAAAGTTCGTTAGCTGATATGTCTGAGTTGAAAAATATACCATACTACCCCGGCTGTACGCTAAATACGGTCGCAAAGCACTTTGAGGATAGCGCCAAGGAGAGTGCCGAGACCTTAGGGTTTACACTCTCCGAACTGGAGCAGTGGAACTGCTGCGGGGCGAGCTACCCGCTCTCACCGGATAATATCATGGGGCTAACCGGCCCGGCCAAAGTCCTCTTTGAAGCGAGCAAGGCCGGCGAGAGTGTTACGACCTTATGCTCAGTCTGTTACAATGTTTTAAAGCGCACCAATAAGACCGTGCATGACGATAAGGAAAAGCGCGAGACGATCTCTACCTTTATCGAGGCCGATTACGACGGAAGCCTTGAGGTTACCCATTACCTGGAGATACTTAGGGATACCGTAGGCTTTTCAAAGGTTAAGGAGTCTGTAACAAGGCCTCTTAAGGATATAAAAATAGGCGCCTACTACGGCTGTATGCTGCTTAGGCCCTTTGAGGATGTGGGTATTGACGACCACGAGGCGCCGACAATCATTGAAGACCTCTTTAAGGCGCTCGGCGCCAAGCCCGTGGACTTCCCAAATAAGATTGAGTGTTGCGGCGCGCACCTGGCCGTCGGGGGTAAAGAAGGCGACGATGTAGTTAAACAGCTCTCGACATGCGTAATGCGCTCCGCCGTCGGTTCCGGCGTGGAGCTTATCGTTACGAGTTGCCCGCTTTGCCAGTATAACCTGGAGCAGAGCCAGGAGAAGGCCGTAAAAGAAGTGTCGGGCTATAATGCCGTGCCGATAGTCTATTTTACGCAGCTTCTGGGGCTGGCGCTCGGTCAGGACGAGGCCAAACTCGGTTTCGAGAAGAACGTCTGGGATGCCAGACCGCTCCTTAAAGAGCGGGAAGTGTAAGGAGTAATAAAATGCCTAGAATCGGCGTTTTTGTCTGCCAATGCGGAAATAACATTGCCTCTACGGTCGATACTGCGAAGGTCGCCGAAGAGATGAAGGATATGCCGGGGGTTGTTTATACCGCCGACTATAAGTTCATGTGCTCGTCTCCGGGGCAGGAGAGCCTTAAGGAGACGGTAAAGGAGCACAAGCTCGACGGCATAGTCGTCGCCGCGTGTTCGCCGCACATGCACGAGAAGACCTTCAGGAAGGCCTGCGAAAAGGCCGGCCTTAACCCGTACAAGTGCGAGATAGCCAATATCAGGGAACAGTGTTCCTGGGTCCACCATGACGAGACAAAGAAGACCGGCACCATAAAGAGCATCGACCTCACGCGCATGACGCTCGAGAGGCTAAAGCGCAATAAAGATCTTACAAAGATAAGCATACCGATTACCAAGCGGGCGCTCGTCATAGGCGGCGGGGTAGCTGGCATCCAGGCGGCCCTTGATATCGCCGACGGCGGCAGGGATGTAATCCTTGTCGAAAAAGAGCCGTCTCTTGGCGGCAACATGGCAAAGCTCTCGGAGACATTCCCGACGATGGACTGCTCGCAGTGCATCATGACGCCGAAGATGGTCGAGGTCGAGCTCCACGATAGAATTACGCTCTATACATACTCCGAGGTCGAAAAGGTCGACGGCTATATAGGCAATTTTACCGTTACGATAAGGAAGAAGGCGCGTTTTGTCGATGAAGACCTCTGCACCGGCTGCGGCGACTGCTGGAATAAATGCCCCTTCAAGATAGACAGCGAGTTCGAGCACGGCCTAACGAAAAGAAAGGTCATATATACGCCCTTCCCGCAGGCCGTCCCGAATATCCCGGTTATCGACAAGGAGAATTGTCCGAAGATACAAAAGGACAAGTGCGGGGCCTGCGCGCTCGTCTGCGGCCCTGAGTGCATAGACTTTACGCAGGAAGATAAGATAGTAACCGAAGACGTCGGCGCGATAGTAATCGCAACCGGCTTTGACCTGATGAAGAATTCTAAATTCGCCGAGTACGGCTACGGCAAGTACAAGGACGTCATAAACGGCCTCCAGTTCGAGCGTCTGGCGAGCGCCTCCGGCCCAACGGCCGGCGAGATACAGCGCCCCTCGGACGGTAAAGTTCCACAAAGCATCGTCTTTATCCAGTGTGTCGGTTCGAGGAACGAAGAGAAGGGCGTATCCTACTGCTCTAAAATTTGCTGCATGTATACGGCGAAACATACGATGCTCTATAAGCACAAGGTCCACGACGGCCAGTCCTATGTCTTCTACATGGATATTCGCGCCGGAGGAAAGAGATACGAAGAGTTTACGAGAAAGGCCATTGAAGAAGACGGCGCGATGTATCTAAGGGGCCGTGTCTCCAGGGTATACGAGAAGAATGGCAAGTTGGTTGTTCAGGGCGCAGATACCCTTAGCGGCAGCCAGGTAGTTATAGAAGCGGATATGGTAGTGCTCGCCACAGCGCTCGTCTCAAGGGATAACGCAGCTGACCTGGCCCAGAAGCTCGGCGTCGGTTACGATAAGCACAAGTTCTTCAGCGAGTACCACCCGAAGCTAAAACCCGTAGAGACGGTCACCGGTGGAATATATCTCGCCGGAACCTGCGTCGGGCCGATGGATATACCCGAGTCTGTAAGCATGGGGAGTGCGGCGGCGAGTAAGGTTCAGGCGCTCTTCAGCGCCGATATGCTCGATAGAGAACCAATAACAGCTGAGGTAGCTGAAGCGACCTGCAATGCCTGCTGGGACTGTGTTACCGCCTGCCCGTATACGGCGATAGACAGGACAGAGATAAAGAACAGAAAAGGCGAGGTAGTTAGCATGGTCGCGAGGGTGAATAAAGGGCTATGTACCGGCTGCGGCACATGTGTCGCAGCATGTAGAAGCAAGACCATCGACCTCGCCGGCTACACCGACGAGCAGGTCTACGCCGCCCTAAACGCATTTTAATATCCGTACCATCGTGTAGAGAGTGTTGCTCGGAAGGTGCTTCTACAACAAGTTAGATAGTTACCTAAACTTTTTAATATCCGTACCATCGGTGGTGGTCAGCGGGCGCGCGTTGCTTATTCGGCCGCATATGGTTAGACAAACGTATTTTAAAATCCGCCCCACCGTGTGAAGGTTATTCGGGGCGTGTCTTTTAAGATGCTTTATGGTTAGGCTAAAAGCTTTTTAATGGAGTCGGCGTCACCGGGGGTTGGTTGTCTGGCCGGTAGTTTAATGCATCACATGCCAGGACGCGGTTAAGGGCCGCAGCTACCTACGGTAAACGTATTACTAAAAGTATTTATCAAAGTATTTTCCAGGGTGAATAGAGACTATGTCTGAAAAGTCACAAGCAACGGCACCGGGCGGCTTCGAGCCGAAGATTACGGCTCTAGTATGCAACTGGTGTACATACGCAGGAGCGGATCTTGCGGGCACAAGCCGCATGGAGTACCGCCCGAATGTAAGGATCGTCAAGCTCCCGTGCACCGGGAGGATAGACCCGCTCTTTATTATAAAAGCCTTTGAAAAGGGCGCGGACGGCGTGCTCGTCTCCGGTTGTCACCCGGGCGACTGTCACTATACTGCGGGCAATTACCACTCAAGACGCCGCTGGGTAGGTTTTAAGGGCTTAATGGAGTTTACAGGTATTGATATGAGGAGACTTCATTTCTCCTGGATATCGGCCTCCGAAGCGATAAAGTGGGTGGACCTTATAAATAACGTTACCGACGAGGTAAAGGCGTTAGGTCCCTTTACGGACTATCAGCAGATTAACGAATAGTATTTACAATATATAGACGCTCAAGGCCCGCGCGTATATTTAGCAGAGGTAGTTTTTGCCATGACCAAAGAGATAATTATACGAGCGGAGCTTATAAGGGACGACGAGGGCGGATACGCCGTCTACTGCGAGGAGTTCGACATCTATGCCAGAGGGTCGGATAGCGAAGAGGCGATAAATAATTTCCGCGATGTTTTGGATAGGCAGTTCGAGGAGTTAGACTCTAACGTAGTTCATTAGACAGTTACTGGTAGAGATAAAAGAGATATGGAAGAGCAACTTAGAAAAGAGGCCAGAAGGTTACTGACCGAAGGCGAAGTAGCCGTCGTAATCGGATACGGCTGGAACAGCCGGAAGACGAGGGTAACTCCTGTCTTTATAACTAACCCCGATGACGCGGATAAGCTCGTCTTCAACGCGCTCTGCGTAAATAACCTCTCAATATACCTTACGCGCAAGTATAAGGATATAAAGGCCCTTGGTAAACCAGCTATCGTCGCCAAGGGCTGTGACATAAAAAATATCGTAATATGCGTAAGCGAGGGGCAGGTCGCGAGGGATAACGTATACATAATCGGCATGAGCTGCACAGGGGTCGTCTACAAGCAGGAGCTCTGGCAGGGCGAGCTAACAGATAATATCATGCCGACGAAATGCCATAACTGCGAGGTTCGTAACCCGCATGTGACCGACATTGTAATAGGCGATAAGGTGGACTTTACTCCCCCCGAAGAGCCGACGGGTATGGTATTCGATAAAATTCGCGAATTCGACCGGAAGACGCCCAAAGAACGCTGGGACTTCTGGATAGACCATTTCAACAGGTGTATAAAGTGCTACGCATGCCGCCAGGCATGCTCTCTTTGTTACTGCGAGAGGTGTATTACCGATAAGAACCAGCCGCAGTGGATAGAGACGAGCGCGCATGAGAGGGGCAATCTTGCATGGAACCTGATACGCGCCCAGCACTTAACAGGCAGGTGCACGGAGTGCGGCGAGTGCGAGAGGGCTTGTCCGGCAAATATTCCACTTAACCTCGTTAACTCCAAGCAGGCTCTCATTGTTAAAGAGAGCTTCGGGTATAAGTCCGGTTTTGATATGGAGGAGCATCCTCCGATGATAGTCTACAAGCCGGAAGACAAAGACGATTTTATAAAATAGGTCAATGGGCATGATACTTAGCAAAGAAAAACTTGGCGCTCTGGTAGAGCAGGTAAAGATTTCGGGAGCTCTCTTCGCCGCCCCGGCGGTAGACGGCGGACAGGTCGTCATGAAGTCCGTTAATGTCGCCGATGAGATAAGCTTCGACTACGTCATAACGGCGAACTCCGCAAAGGAGTATCTCTTCCCGCAGACCGAAACTATAGCGGTGGTGGAGATAGAAAAGAACAAGGTGAAGCTCAGTGCGGTCGAACCCGATGCCCCGGAGACGGTGCTCTTCGGTGTGAGACCCTGCGACGCGGCGGCATTCGCTTCACTTCGGTCGGTCTTCACATGGGATTTTATAGACGAGTCGTATACCAAGCGCGAGGATAAGAGCATTGTGCTGAGTGTCGCCTGCACCAAAGGCGACGAAGGATGCTTTTGCACATCCGTCGGGCTCAAGCCCGATACCACCGACGGCTCCGACTTGCAGCTTAAGGAGACGACCGACGGCGGTAGCTTCGTCGTCGAGGCGCTTACCGATAAGGGAAAAGAGTTCGTAAAAAAATTCAGCGACGTCTTTGATGATGGCTCAGCCGATACCAAGGCGATATTTACGCCCGACGAGATACCCGGCGGCGTGGATATAGAGAAGATAAAGGAGCGGCTCGCTGACCCGGCCCACTACGCGGACCCTGTCTGGCCGGAACTCGCCAGAAAGTGCTTTGGCTGCGGGGCGTGCACCTTCTCGTGCCCAACGTGCCACTGCTTCGATATCACCGACGAGGGCGACGTATTCTCTACCGAGAGGAAGAAGAACTGGGACGCCTGCCAGATAGATAATTTCACACTGCACGCGAGCGGCCATAACCCGCGCGACACACAGACCAAGCGTTGGAGAAACCGTTTTATGTGCAAGTTCCACATCTACCCTAAGAAGTTTACGACCAAGGGTTGCGTCGGCTGCGGCAGATGCGTGCGCGTCTGCCCGGTAAGGCTCGATATCACAGAGGTGATGGCGGAGTTCTCTAAGTAGGAGAAGATTATTAGATATGAGTGATCTGTATATTCCAAAACTTGTACGTATTGAAGATGTAGTGGAAGAGGCCCCGGATGTTAAGAGCTTCCGCCTGGTCTTTCAGGACGAGGAGCTTCGGGACTCGTTTAAGTTCGAGACGGGGCAGTTTGGCCTCTATTCGGCCTTCGGTTACGGAGAGTCCACGTTCTGTATAGCGTCTAGCCCGACACAAAAGGGTTTTATCCAGTGCACATTCCGCGCCAGCGGCAGGGTGACGAACGCGCTATCGGCCCTCTCCATAGGCGATACGATGGGCTTTCGCGGCCCCTACGGCAATAGCTTTCCCGTAGAGGAGTGGAAGGGTAAGAATATGGTCTTTATCGCCGGAGGCATTGGGCTTCCGCCGGTAAGGTCGGTTATAAGGTACGCCCTTGACAGGCGTGAGGATTTTGGCGACATCACCATCGTATACGGTTCCAAGTCGGTAGCGGATCTCGTCTACAAGAACGAACTCGCGCACTGGGACGAGCGCGCCGACATAAACTGCATACAGACGGTAGACCCGGGTGGAGAGACTGAAGACTGGAAGGGGAAGGTAGGGTTTGTGCCTACCGTGCTTGAAGAGGCCGCACCGTCTGCGGATAATACGATAGCCATCATCTGCGGGCCTCCGATTATGATAAAGTTCTGTCTGAGCGCCCTTGATAAACTCGGTTTTAACGACGAACAGGTCTACACGACCTTAGAGAACAAGATGAAGTGCGGCGTCGGAAAGTGCGGAAGATGTAATGTCGGCGACATATACGTCTGTAAGGAAGGCCCGGTATATAGCGCTGCCGAAGTAAAGAAGATGTACGACGATTTTTAATTTTCCTGGTGGCGAAGACGCCGCGCGCCTTAATTAACTTTGAATCTGGATTACCCCTTTTAGAGGGACGTATTAATAATATATAAAGTATTTCAAGAGAAGAATCTACGGGAGGGCTGTCATGGCCGGGAAAAAGAAAGAGATAAAGCCGCTGGCGACAGGTGATAAGACTATTCCGCCTAAGGGCGCGAAGATGATACCCATTTATATAATGGGCAAGGAGTACCTGGTGCCGGAGACGCTGACTATCATGAAGGCGGTCGAGTATTCCGGTTTCAAATACGTCAGGGGTTGCGGATGCCGAGGAGGCATATGCGGGGCTTGCGCAACCTTCTATCGCTACCTCGGAGACTATAAGCTTCATACGGGGCTTGCGTGCCAGACGGTCGTCGGGCCCGATATGGTGCTTGCGCAGTTGCCGTTCTTCCCGTCGAACAGGCCGGACTATAACCTTGAAGGTCTTGAGAGTTCTCCGCACGAAGAGCTTAGGCGCCTGTACCCCGAGGTCTTTAAATGCGTTGGATGCGGTACGTGTACGCGAACCTGTCCAATGGATATCGACGTAATGGACTATATCGCCCTTATGAAGCGCGGCGACCTTAAGGGGGCCGCCCATAAGAGCTTTGACTGCGTTTTGTGCGGTCTTTGCGCTTCAAGATGCCCGGCGCAGATATCTCAGTTTACTGCGGCGATGTATGTAAGGCGTCTCCATGCCAGGCACGAGGTGCCGAAGGCCGCGCACCTCGAAAGCCGAGTAGAGGATGTAAAGAACGGAAAATACGAGCGCATGCATAAAGAACTCGCCAAGATGAAGCAAGATGATATAAAGAAGCTCTACGTCGAGAGAGAACGCGAGCCCGATATGAGCGAGCTGGGCAAATGGATGCCCGAGGACAAAGAACACCTGTAGTATGTGCCTGTAGCCGGAGGCAGGGTGGTTATCGGGAGATAGAAATTGTGTACCCATCCTAAAGAGTGAGTCGGCGGCGGCTTAGCATACTAATTTGGAGGAACCATGAGCGGATACGGACCGGAATTTCAAGAGCTTATAAAAAAAGTCGTGGCCACTCGGCCTGCGAGGGTAGAGGCGTCCAGACGCGGGGAGAGCTTTCCGGCTCTGACCATGAAGGAGCGCGAGATATGGCTCGGCAAATACCATCCCGACTATAAGTCGGACGGTAGGAGGGCCGTCGAGGTTGGCCCGAATAAGGGTGATGTATTCCCGGAAGAGGTCTCGGTTCTCCTTGAGTCGAAGAGCATGCTTACGGATGTGGAGGTAAACCTCGATAATCCTGATTACGAGACCGACGTTCTGGTTATCGGCGCCGGAGGCGCCGGTACGGCAGCAGCCCTTGCGGCATCCGACGAGGGTTTAAACGTGCTCGTCTCAACCAAGCTCCGCCACGGCGATTCCAATACCGTAATGGCCGAAGGCGGCATCCAGGGCGCGGACCAGGAGGGCGACTCGCCTTACTACCATTACCTTGACGTAATCGGCGGCGGACATTTTACTAACAAAACCGCGCTCGCCGGGGCTATGACCAACGACGCTCCACTCATAATCCACTGGCTTGAGAAGATGGGCATGATGTTCGATAAACTCCCCGATGGCCGTATGAAGGTGCGCCACGGCGGGGGAACCTCCAGAAAGAGAATGCACTCGGCAGGGGACATGACCGGCGCTGAGATTATGAGGGTCGTTAAGGACGAGGCGCGCAACCGGACAAAGAGCATAAACGTCCTTGAGTTCTCGCCTGCCGTCGAACTCCTTACAAATAAAGAAGGCGCGGTAACCGGCGCGGTTCTCCAGAACCTTGAGACACACGAGTATTACGTTGTAAAAGCCGGTTCTGTCGTAATAGCAACCGGCGGCTTCGGAAGGCTCCATATTCAGGGTTTCCCGACTACGAACCACTACGGCGCAACCGCCGACGGCATAGTCATGGCCTACAGGGCCGGTGTCTCGCTAACTGACCTCGACAGCACCCAGTACCACCCGACGGGCGCAATCTACCCGGAGCAAAATGTCGGCCTCCTCATTACCGAGAAGGTAAGGGGTTTGGGCGCGCAGCTACTAAACGTAGACGGTGAACAGTTCTGCTTCCCGCTCGAACCGAGGGACGTGGAGAGCGCGTGCATCATAAGGGAGTGCCTGGATCTTGGCAAGGGCTTTACCACCCCGACAGGACGCCCCGGCGTGTGGCTCGACAGCCCGATGATCGACATGCTCCACGGAGAGGGCACAGTAAGGAAGGAGCTCCCGGCCAAGTACATACAGTTTAAGCGTTACGATATAGATATAAGCAAGGAGCCGATGCTCATCTACCCTACGCTCCACTACCAGAACGGCGGGCTCGCTATAAACGAGTTCGGCGAGACCGGTGTGGAAGGTCTTCTTAGCGCCGGAGAGGTAGCCGGAGGCGTTCACGGAAGAAACCGCTTGATGGGTAACTCGCTCCTCGACGTCCTGGTCTTCGGCAGAAGGGCCGGTCTAAAGGCCGCCGAGCTCTCAAAGAAGTCAAAGAAGGGTAAGGATACGACTCTTACGCTTAAGCACATAGAAGATTTTGAAAAAGAGCTCAAAAAATCCGGTATAACCGATCCGATGGTGGGGCCGGTGGTGCTCCCCGACTACACCCCTGACCACGTAAAGTCCAGGCGCTGGACCTCTCTTTGAGGGGGATGGTCTTTAGCCGTACCGCGCAGAATCCGGCCTTTCACAGCAGGGATTTATTCCAGTAACTGCCACCCCTGAACCGGGGCGAGGTAAGAGGGCGTAACCAGGGGATCTAATAAGGGTCGCTTGCTTTCTATAAAGGGCCTTCAAGGGGCTTTTATCGCTTTACGAGGCCGCTTTCCTTAAGGAAAGCGGCCTTAATAGACTTAAATCGGCAAGCAATCTGCAAAAAGCTATAAACATTACCGAAAAGACTTGTTTCGTCGCTTGAAACATGTTAATTTTTAATCCTTAACCACGATATTTTATCGCGTTTCGGCCAACTTTCCAGTGGCTGTCGCTTTCTTATAAAAGAAGCTCCAATTACCAACATTAAAACTTTTGCGAATCTGCAAAAGGGAGGCTCTTTAATGAATATTCATGAATATCAGGCAAAAGAACTCCTCTCAAAATTTGGCGTGACCGTTCCTAAATCAAAGGTCGCTTTTTCGCCGCAGGAAGCGCGTGATATAGCCGGTGAGTTCCTCGCTGACGGGCCTGTCTGCGTCATAAAAGCCCAGATTCACGCTGGAGGCAGAGGTAAGGCAGGCGGGGTAAAGCTTGTCAAGAGTACCGAAGAGGCTGAGGAGTACGCGAGAAGCCTGCTCGGAAGTATTCTGGTAACCCATCAGACCGGCCCGGAAGGTAAGGAAGTAAAAAAACTCCTCGTTGAGGAGGGGTGTAACATTGCCCGCGAGCTCTACCTCGGCGTAGTCATAGACAGGGGTACTCAGAGGGTTTGTATAATGGCCTCCACCGAGGGCGGAGTAGAGATCGAAGAGGTCGCCGCAAATACTCCGGAGAAGATATTAAAAGAATATATAGACCCGGCTGTGGGAGTGCTCCCATACCAGGCAAGGAAGCTCGCCTTTGGTCTGGGTCTTGAAAAAAAGCAGGTTGGAAAGGCAGTTAAGTTCATAATGGGGCTCTATAATGCGTTTCTTGCCTCTGACTGCTCAATGGCCGAGATAAACCCGCTAGTCGTCTCAGCAGACGAAGACCTCATCGCCCTTGACGCAAAGATCGGCTTTGACGACAGCGCTCTTTACAGGCACAAGGATATCGAAGAGCTTAGGGATATGGACGAGGAGGACCCGAAGGAGATCGCCGCAGCGCGTTTTAATTTAAACTACGTTACCCTTGACGGAAACATCGGCTGCATGGTCAACGGCGCCGGTCTTGCCATGGCGACGATGGATATAATAAAGCTCTACGGCGGGAACCCGGCTAATTTCCTGGATGTCGGCGGCGGCGCGGGTCGCGAGCAGGTTACCGCCGCCTTCAAGCTCATCATGAGCGACGAAAACGTGAAGGCGATGCTCGTTAATATCTTCGGCGGCATTATGCGCTGCGATATCATTGCAGACGGAATAGTGCAGGCCGCAAAGGACGTGGGACTTACCGTGCCGCTGATCGTAAGGCTCCAGGGCACTAACGTGGACCAGGGTAGGGAGATACTCGCCAAGTCAGGGCTTAATATCATATCAGCCGAACACATGGACGAGGCCGCCGAGAAGGCAGTCGCCGCCACAAAAACAAATTAGCGACGGAGGTCTAACCGGATGAGCATCCTTATTAATAAAGACACAAAGGTACTCTGCCAGGGAATAACCGGAGAGCAGGGGACCTTCCACAGCCGCCAGATGGTCGAGTACGGTACCAAGATGGTCGGGGGAGTAACGCCTGGAAAAGGCGGCACAGACGTAGACGGAATACCGGTCTTTAATACCGTTGACGAGGCCGTAAGAACTACCGGCGCTAACGCCTCGGTCATATACGTCCCGGCGGGCTTCGCCGGAGACGCGATAGTCGAGGCCGTAGACGCGGGAATCGAGCTTGTAATATGCATAACCGAGGGTATACCGGTCCTCGACATGGTGAGCGTAAAGCGTTTTCTCGACGGAAAGACTGCGCGCCTCGTCGGGCCCAACTGCCCGGGCGTCATCACCCCCGGAGAGTGTAAGATTGGCATCATGCCGGGCCATATTCATAAGCCCGGAAAGGTGGGCGTCGTATCGAGGAGCGGAACGCTCACATACGAAGCCGTTGGTCAGCTAACGCGCCTCGGACTCGGGCAGTCCACATGCGTAGGCATAGGTGGAGACCCGGTTAACGGCACAAACTTCATCGACGTCATAGACCTCTTTAACCGCGACCCGGATACCGAGGCGATAGTCATGATTGGAGAGATAGGCGGCTCGGCCGAGGAAGAGGCTGCGGCGTTTATCAGGGAGAACGTGAAGAAGCCGGTAGTCGGTTACATAGCCGGTGTTGCCGCCCCTCCCGGAAAGCGCATGGGACATGCCGGCGCTATAATAGCCGGCGGCAAGGGTACGGCGGCTGAGAAGATGGACGCCATGAGGTCGGCCGGTATAGCCGTGACCGAGAGTACGGCGACTATCGGACAAACTCTAAAAGATCAACTTTAATTACCGGGTTTAGCCTACGGAGCAGGGTAGTTTAGCGACACGTTTCGCAGGATAAGACTGTCCATATCTCTCCGCCTTCGAGCGAGTTTTAGCCGGACAGTATAAAAGTGATTCCTTGTACTTACATACTCATACAGGATAGACAGGAGGAACCATGGGAGAAGCGGCAAAGAAAGAGTGGAGGATTGAGATAGACGCGCGCCTTTGTAAGGGCTGTGAAATCTGTGCTCATTTCTGTCCAACCAAGACACTGGAAATTAAAGGTATCACGATGTCCGTGAGAGATCTCTCCACCTGCATAGGCTGTCAGCTCTGTGACATCAGGTGTCCGGACTTCGCTATACAGGTCTTTCCAAAATAGAGGGAGGAAAAAGTAGATGTCCACTGAGAAGAAGAAAAAATTTTTACAGGGTAACGAGGCCTGTATCGAAGGCGCTCTTTACGCCGGTTGCAGGTTCTACGCCGGATACCCGATTACACCTTCCACAGAGGTAATGGAGCTTATGGCCTTGAGCCTTCCGAAGGTCGGCGGTAAGTTCATTCAGATGGAAGACGAGATCGGTAGCATATGCGCAGCCATTGGCGGCGCTCTCGCAGGTGAGAAGGCAATGACCGGAACAAGCGGCCCGGGCTTTTCGCTAAAGCAGGAGGCGCTCGGCTGGGCATGCATGACTGAAGTCCCGCTCGTAATAGTAAACGTAATGCGCTCAGGCCCTTCGACCGGTTATCCGACCGGCCCGAGCCAGTCCGACGTAATGCAGACCAAATGGGGTTCTCACGGCGATAAGCCGACCATTACACTCGTTCCGGCTTCCGTGCAGGAGCTCTTTTATGAGACGATAAGGGCCTTTAACCTCTCCGAGAAGTACCGTACTCCGGTAATTGTACTCTTTGATGAGGTAATCGGGCACATGAGAGAGGCTATAACCATACCAGAGCCTGGCGAAGTGGAGGTATTGGAGAGAAGGAAGCCTACATGCCCTCCGGAAGACTACAGGCCGTATGCGATTCAAAACGGCGAGGTAGCTCCTCTCGCGCCATTCGGCGAGGGTTACCGTTTCCACGTAACGGGGCTTTACCACGCCGAGGATGGTTTTCCGACAGCGAACCAGCAGTACATTCACGATACGGGCATGAGGCTCGTCAATAAGGTCGAGCATAATCAGGACGATATCTGCGAGAACGAGGAACTCTTCCTTGACGACGCAGAGGTCGTGGTATTCGCCTACGGAGTCTCCTCCAAGAGCGCTAAATTCGCCGTCAAGGAGCTTAGGGCCGGGGGCGTAAAGGCCGGTCTCCTGAGGCCCAAGACTATATGGCCTTTCCCTTCAAACGCACTTGATAAGGTTGTTGCAGCCGGTAATGTAAAGAAGATAATCGTACCGGAGATGAACCTTGGCCAGATCTACGGCGAGGTTCAGAAGGTAGTCGCAGGAAGGTGCGAGGTGCAGGGAATCTTCAGGGTCGATACCGAGCCGATCCATCCGAAGCAGATAATGAGCGCCGTACTCGGTCATCAAGTCGAGCCCACGGTAATACCGGATGAGGTGCTCATCGAGCGCCCGATGGACGGCTGATTAGTTGATGATAAAACCGACCGCGTTTCGGGGTTACCCTGAAAGCGCGGTCTCAGAGGTTTTTAGAAAGAGGAGGATATAGATGACGACACAGGTAACGGCCAGAACGGTTCCGTACAAGGAGAAGAAGCCCTTCGACTACAGCCCGTTTCTCAGAAAGGGCAAGCTCCCGCACATCTGGTGCGCCGGGTGCGGTCACGGCATAGTGCTTAAGAGTTTACTGCGTGCTGTCGACGCAACGGGGATTGCAAAGGACGATTTGGCGATGGTCTCAGGCATCGGTTGTTCATCGAGGACGCCGGGCTACGTGGACTTTAACACCATGCATACCTTACACGGCAGGGCCACGGCATTCGCCACCGGCCTGAAGCTCGCCAAGCCTAGGTTAAAGGTCATAGTCGCAACTGGCGACGGAGACGCAATGGCCATCGGTGGAAACCATTTCATACACGCATGCAGAAGAAACATGGATATGCTAATCCTTGTTTATAATAACTACATATACGGCATGACGAGCGGTCAGGCTTCTCCTACCACTCCTGAGGAGAAGATATCGACGACCTCCCGTTACGGCAGCATAGAGCCTGCATTCGACATATGCGAGCTCGCCAAGACCGCAGGGGCAACATTCGTCGCCAGGGGCACCGCATACCATGCCCAGGAGCTTGAGAAGACGCTCTACGAGGGGCTCATGCACCGTGGCACGGCGGTAATCGACATATTGGACTCCTGCCCGACCTACTACGGCAGGTTCAACAAGTACAAGAACGTCGCCGAGATGATGGATAAGATCGAGAAGGACGGTACCGTATCCGTAGCGCAGGCCGCAAAACTCTCGCCGGAGAAGCTCGAAGGCAAACAGTTAAGAGGCATACTGCATCGTTCGGAGAGGCTTGAGTACTGCGACGGTTATAAGAACCTCGTGGACAGGGTCACAGGATAACGGCATATTAAATTTTTTGGAGGAAATGATGTCAAGCAGATATGAACTGCGTTTCAGCGGGTCAGGCGGACAGGGAATGATACTGGCCGGCATAATCATGGCCGAGGCGGCAAGCATCTTCGGTGGCAAGGAGGCGGCGCAGAGCCAGTCATACGGCCCCGAGTCCAGGGGAGGGGCCTCCAAGAGCGAGGTCATCATAAGCGACGAGCCCGTGGACTATCCGAAGGCCACCAGCATCGACGCAATGCTCGCCATGACCCAGGAGTCATGCTCCAAGTACTATAAGGACGTCAAGAAGGACGGTATACTCCTTATAGACTCGACCGAAGTGAAGGACATTCCGGAAGGGCCGTTTAAGCTCTACAGCTACCCTATCATCGATACTGCGAGAAATGAACTCGGCAAGGTCATTACTGCCAATATCATCTCTCTCGGCATGATAACCGAGCTTACGGGGATCGTCACGCACGAGGCGATAGAGAAGGCGGTGCTTTCACGCGTACCACCCGCCTTCCTTGAGCTAAATAAGAAGGCCCTTCAGGTTGGCTTCGAGCGCGCAAGCGAACTCAAAGCGGCAGGCTGACCGCCACAGAAAAATCTCATCAGAATACTGAAAAGGCCGTGTGAAATATTAAAATATTAATATTTCGCGCGGCCTTTTTTTATTAAAGAAAATTATTAAAGAATATCTTTGGACATTCCGATTATATTAATATATAATTTTTATATTCACTACACTTCTTTACTCACTTGTATCCGGAATGGGTGACTTCTTGGTCTTTCACGATATCATAATCATAGGCGCGGGGCTCTCAGGCATGAGAGCCGCTGTTGAGGCATCCAAAAGAGGGCTTAACGTTGCTGTCGTAAGCAAAGTCCACCCCGTAAGGAGCCACTCGGTAGCGGCCCAGGGCGGCATAAACGCCGCCATGAAGATCACCGACAATTGGGAAGACCACGCCTTCGATACCATCAAGGGAAGCGATTATATCGGCGACCAGGAGGCGATAGAGACTATGTGCCGCGAGGCCCCGGAAGATATCAGGGAGCTTGAGCGCATGGGTGCCCTTTTTAGCCGCGACAAGACCGGGCAAATTGCCCAGCGCCCCTTCGGCGGCGCCGGTTACCCGAGAACATGCTACCTGGCCGACAGGACAGGCCACTCAATGCTCCACGTAATGTACGAACAGGTCCTTAAGTACGGCGTCTATATCTACGAAGAATGGCAGGTTGTAAAGCTCGTAGTCGAGGAAAATTCCATTAAGGGTATAATTGCCCTTGAGCTGGCCACGGGTAAGCTCCACAGGCTCTGCGCCAAGGCGGTCATCATGGCCACCGGCGGTTACGGCAGGGTTTATAGGACGACTACCAACGCTCTAACCTCCACGGGAGACGGCATGGGGCTTGTCCTCGACGTCGGCGCACCACTAATGGATATGGAATTCGTTCAGTTCCACCCGACGGTCCTCGATAGGACCGGTATACTCATTACAGAGGGGGCAAGGGGGGAGGGAGGCTACCTTCTTAACTCCGAAGGTGAGCGTTTCATGTCCAAGTACGCCCCGAATAAGCTTGAGCTTGCGAGCCGCGACGTCGTAGCCCGCGCCGAACAGACCGAGATAGACGAGGGGCGCGGCATAGACGGATGCGTTCACCTTGATTTAAGGCACCTGGGTGTGGAGAAGATAAACGAAAGGCTGCCGCAGATACGTGAGCTTTCAATGAACTTCGCAGGCGTTGACCCGATAGTAGAGCCTATACCCATACACCCCGGTGCGCACTATTCAATGGGCGGCATAATGGTGGACCTCGACGGCAGAACCCCGGTAGAGGGGCTCTACGCCGCAGGTGAGAGCGCGTGCGTAAGCGTACACGGAGCAAACCGCCTCGGTGGAAACTCACTCCTTGATACGATAGTCTTTGGTCGCCGCACCGGCGCTGCTGCGAGCGATTTTGCCGAGGCTTCGGCATATATCTCATGCAACATAGACCCGGCACTCTCGACCGCTGCCCGCATGATCGCTGATATACTCGACAGGGATGGCGGCGAGCCGGTCTACAAGATAAAAGAAGAGATGCAAAATATTATGCATACCCACTGCGCCGTCTTCAGAGAGAAGGGCAAGCTCACCGAAGCGCTCACGAAGATAGAGGAACTCAGGGAGCGCTACCACGGTGTCTCTCTCGCCTACAAAGGTGACGAATATAATACCGATATCGTTAGCTACCTGGAGCTAGGCCATATGCTCGACATATCGCTATCCATAGTAAAAGGGGCGCTTAACCGTGAGGAGAGCCGGGGGGCGCACTCAAGGCTCGACTTCCCCGCTAGGGACGACGAGAATTGGATGAAGCATACGCTCATGTATAAAAAAGGCGAAGAGTTCGAGATAGGTTATAAAGACGTAAGTGTTACGAAGTACGAGCCGACTGAGAGAAAGTACTGATATCCTATGAGGGTAAAGTTTAAGATAAGAAGGCACGACCCGGCTGCAGGCGGTAAGAGAAAGAGCTATGTCCAGGCCTACGACATTGAAGCCGCCGAAGGGATGAGCGTCCTGGAGGGGTTACTTAAGATAGGCGATCAGCTGGACCCCTCACTCGCCTTCAGGAAATCCTGCCGGTCGGCTATCTGCGGCTCATGCGCCATGACGATAAACGGCTTCTCGAAGCTCGCCTGCAACACGCAGATACTCCCGCAAATTAAGAAACACGGTGAAATAGTAATAGAGCCCTTAAAGAACCACACGGTATATAAGGACCTCGTCGTAGACTTTTCAAGTTTCTGGGGGAAGTTAAATAAGGTCACTCCGTACCTTACCCCTCCGGAGGAGTCACCGACAGAAGAGGTGCGTATCACAAAGGAAGACGCCGAAGCGGTGGACGACTCGCAAAAATGTATTATGTGCGGTTGTTGCAACGGCTCGTGTAACGCCCTTGAGATTGACGACAACTATATCGCTCCGGCAGCGCTCGCCAAGTCGTGGAGATTCGTCGGAGACGTAAGAGAAGGTAATTCCACGAGGAGGCTTGATAAGCTTAGCACCGAGCACGGCATGTGGACATGCGTCCGCTGCGTCCACTGCACACAGTACTGCCCGAAGGGCGTAAAACCCCTTGAGGCGATAGAAAAACTAAGGGACAGGGCCGTCGAGGCCGGTATTACCGACAACCACGGAGCAAAGCACGTCACCTCCATGCTGGATTCCATAAAACGCGTCGGTATACTCGATGAGGCGGCGATGACCTTTAAAACTCTCGGTTTCGTTCGCTCGCTCGGAATGATACCCTTCGGCTTCAAGATGCAGATGCACGGCAAGATGCCCCGTCCGCTTCTATTCCCTGCTATCGACGGTATAGACGAGGTACGGAAGATTTGTAAGGAGAGGGAAAAAGAGAAGGCAAAGGAACGCCTTAAAAGAGAGAAGAAGAAATAAGATGGCCTTAAAGTACGCATATTACCCGGGATGCGCCTCCAAGGAGATAACCAAGGAGAGCGACCGCTCCACCAGGAAACTCGCAAAAGCCCTCGGGATAAAACTCCACGACATGCCGAAGGCGACATGCTGCGGCGCCGGGCTCCTTACGGATTATGACAAGCAGCTTACGCTCGCCATAAACGCCCGGATATTCGCCCAGGCCGAGGAGATGGGCATGGACATACTTACGATATGCTCCACGTGCCTGATGGTGATGAATACAGTAAACCACGAGCTAAGGAATACCCCCGGGCAGCTCGAACGTACGAATAAGCTCCTGGCCAAGGCCGGGCTTCATTACTCCGGCAAGGTTGAGATAAAGCAGCTCCTCTGGGTGCTAAACGACGACTACGGCTTAAAAAAGCTGAAAGAGAAGGTCGTTAACCCGCTTACGAGGCTTAAGGTAGCGCCCTTTTATGGGTGCCACTCTCTAAGGCCGTCGGATGCGCTCGGCTTTGACGACCCGGAAAAACCCGTCTCTCTTGAAAATACCATAAGGGCCATAGGAGCCGAACCCGTCGATTACTCGGGCAAGACCAAGTGTTGCGGCTTTCAAATTGACCTCGTAAACGAGGATCTTGCCGTCGATATGACCGGCAAAAGGCTCCTCGACGCTAAGGGCGAAACCTTCGTCTCCCGCATCGACGACATAAATATCAAGGGGGCCGACTGTATGGTGACCCCGTGTCCTCTCTGCCATGTAAATCTGGACAGTTACCAGGAGATTGCGGAGAAACGCCTCTCCAGGAAGATCGTTCTTCCGGTATTTCACCTCTCTCAGCTCGTGGGGCTAGCCATTGGCCTAAAGGAGAAGGACCTGGGGCTTACGCGTAACATGGTCTCTCCCGAAAGCATCTTATAGGGAGCACCCCCACTCCAGCACTACTATTCCTCTAATACCTACTCCCCCGGGAAACCTTCGGGCAGCGTAATCTCCAGTGAATCCAGAAATTTATTAAATGAGGTAAATATCTCCATAGTGGCGAGCGCCTCTATTATTTCCGCCTCTGTCGCACCGGCCAGGCGGGCTCTATCCAGTGCTTCGTCCGGAATTCTCAGTGGATCTGAGTTGGCCATCCGGGCGAACTCTATCAGGGCTTTTTCTTTTTCACTGAAGTCGGATTTTTCGAGGTCCTCTTCCAAAACTGCGATATCATCCCTGGAGATACCGCAGTTCATGAGCATAAAGCTGTGGGATTTGTAGCAATAGTCGCATGCGTTCTCCTTTGAGACGAGCATGGCGATGGTTTCTTTTGTTTTACGGCTGAGGAGCCCTGTAAGCAGCACTGCTTTTACCTTATTCCAGTTGGCCCGTAAGACCGCAGGGTGGTGCGCGTAGGTTGAGAATAATGAGGGGACCATCCCGAATTCCCCCTCAATCTCTTTAAATATTTCCCTGACTTCCCCGGTTATTTCGTTTTCTGCTACCGGTTTTATTCTTGGCATCTTATCTCCTTTTACGGCTTGTCGTAGAGACCAGGTTACCTCCGGCCTCTTAAGGTTCATGATAATTTATACTCCGTTCCACTGAGGACTTTATCTTCGACGAGCCTTAGTATCTTTTCTTTAAGCTCTTCAGCGCTATGGTTGAAGAGCTCCGGGGTGTACTTATTGCCCGGCCTGTAACCGATATCTATCAGGGGTTTACCCCTGCCATCCTCATATGTCTTTAGCTGAAGCAGAGCGCCGCCCGGATTAACTATCAGTGACCTGAATATGGACCAGTTAATGACCGGCTCTCGCTTTCCGGTATCGTCTGTTACGCTAGATAGCCTGTACCTGGTCGCAATAAGCCATCTCCTCCGGAGCTTGGAGTCGAAGAGGATGAAGCCCGAAGCGTTTGCCAGATCCTCGTCGGGTGTATAGTTAATAGATTCCCTTAGAGAGTCTATTATATCAGGTTTATCCAGGAATGCGCGCTTACCTGTCTTTGAAAAAATGGACATATCTGTTTTCCTGCAAGGAATGCGGTCCCGGTCTGGTTAGTATACAGTGCTAAGCAGGGTTTAAATCGCACAATTTTGAGCGCAAGTTTCTAGGTTGAGATCTTTAAATTATTTTAAGGCCTTCGACACGTAGTATAGATCAGCATACTAGAAGAATCTAATAGCGCGACTTCTCTCACAGTGACTGGTTTAACCATATGCCTTTCCCGCGTAGGGAAGAGCCCCGTAACCCTCCGGCAGGTAGTTGCGCGGTATATCTCACAGTGACTGGTTTAACCATACGCCTTTCCCGCGTAGGGAAGAGCCCCGTAACCCTCCGGCAGGTAGTTGCGTGGTATTAAATGTTTTTGAGGAGTTTATTGGAGGTACTCTTTGTTATTGTATCTCTAAAACCCGTAAGCGAAGCCTTTATCTCCCTGAACTCCATATTGTCGGTTATGGGCACGGTATCCGTGCCCCTCGCGTCTAGGGCGCTGGATACGTACTCTATGGTAAGGAGCCCAATGTCGATGGCCGGCTGATAGAAGGGTTCCAACCGGTCCTCGGTAACGATCTCAAGGAGGATGCCGCTCTCGACAAGGTCGAAGAGGAGGTCCCTTGTAAGTCTTATTGGCATCTCAAAACGCTCGCCTATATCTGAGGCCGTATAGGGGCGGCCGCCGGTGGAGAAGTTTTTCACTACTGAGTGCGTAATATTGAGTGCTATGAGCGTCTTAAGGGAATGGCTCACGTTCCGGCAGTCGGGCTCGTATTCATAGGTATCAACATTTTGGTTCGCAAAGGAGAATTCGGCCCCGAAGAGTATTATGAGCCAGCTCACTTCGAGCCATATGAGGAACATAGGAAGGGCGGCGAAGCTGCCGTAGATGGCATTATATTTCGCTATGCCTATCTGGAAGCTTATATATAAGAGCTGTACGATCTGATATGCCGTGCCGGCGAGCACGCCCCCTATGAAGGCGCTCTTTAAATGTACTCTGGTGTTGGGCAAAATAAAATAGACGAATGTTAAAAGGCCCCATATCATGCAGTAGGGGAGAATCTTTAGTGAGAAGAAGAGGAGGGGGGCGAGTGTCTCGGGGAAATAATTTTTCTCGACGAATCCGGTAAGTTCGGATGTAATAAAGACGGTGGCGCTACCGGAGAGGATGAGAATCACCGGGCTAATGAGGATAATGGTAAGGTAGTTACTGAAACGTCTTCCAAGGGGGCGAGCTTTTTTAATCTCCCAGATATCGTTAAAAGCCCCTTCGATATGCCTTAGGACCTTTGTAACCGACCAGAAGAGGATGACGACGCCGATACCGGCCATCGCACCTCCCTTCGTGGTCTGCAAGAGCGATTTAGAGAATAAGATAACGCGGGCCATTACCTCTTCCTGACCGGCGAATTGTTTTATTATCTGGCCTTCAAGGATCTTCTCCAGGCCGAAACCCTTTGCTACGCCGAAGGCTACGGCAACGATAGGCACTATGGAGAGGAGCGTGTAGAAGGTAAGGGACGAGGCCCTTAGCTGGCACCTGTCCTGGTCAAAGCCCCTGAGAGTCAGGAGGAAGATACGGAGCTGCCGTACCATGAAGGACCTTCTGGCGGGCATATCCTTGATCCTTACACGCCATATACCTATGCCGAGGTAATCGACAAGGGTTCTTATGTAGCTCGTTTGTTTACCCATAAACTCTTCTCTTGACGTTAAGGTTTGAAAAAGCCTATAAAAACACTATCGGTCAAAAGATAAGATATTTCAAGTAGTAAATTAGGAGCGGCTCCTGCGCGGGTCTTTTGAGCTAAGTGCGGTAGCGGTTATAGAGGCTACCTGGGTTAAAGTTTTCGGTCGATATCCCGAAAAAAACCCGGCGTTCTTTAAAAGAACGCCGGGTAGACAAAGGAGCGGACGGAGAAGGAGAAGGAGGAGGGGAACTATCTCCGCCCGCAGTGGCAAACTGTATCGGTCTTTAGTAAACTTTCTTAAATTCTTATCCGGCCTTTTACTGCATTGAATGAAATTATTTCTACGTTCATCTTACAGTATCCATTATACGGATTTATTATTAAGAAAAGATTAGAGCTGTAATATGGATGAATTAATCGCGCAAAAGTAATGCTTTATATGAATCCTTTTTACAGTTATAATTTTATTGCTGGCTCTCGGGTGGCTTAAACCCGCTGCCCCTGCAAGAGATTATAACCCCGTGATTATTTGAGACATATTTAACAGACCTCTTAAGGAAGCTCTCTATGGATAAGACCCCCAGAAAAAGCGCCTTACTGGTGCTATTTACAGTAGCTGTATGTATCTTCCTTTCCGAATTACTGGTAATGATCTTCCTCTCGGCGATTGAGCCCATCTCTCTCTGGAAGGAAGCTATTCTTGATTCCCTGCTCCTGATATTGGTCCTTTCTCCCCTTCTCTATCTCTTTCTCTTCCGTCCTCTTGTTCAACAGATTGAAGAGAGGCGCCGTACTGAAAATAAGCTTAACAGGGAAAAAGAGAATGCGCAGATGTATATCGACGTCGCCGGAGTACTGCTTATGATCATCGACGCTGACGGGAAGGTGCTCCTCATTAATAAGTACGGCCTTGGCCTCCTGGGATACACAAGCCGGGAAGTTATTGGGAAGGACTGGTTTACGTCCTTTATTCCGGCTTCCCAGAGGGGTGAGATGAGGGTGAATTACTACCGGTTCCTGGCAGGTGAAGGCGGGTTGGAGGATAATTTCGAATGCCCTGTCGTGACAAAAAAGGGTCAGGAGAAGCTTATCGCCTGGCATAACGCCCTTCTCCGCGATGATGAGGGGAGCGAAGCTTCGGTTCTCTGTTCAGGGAGGGATATTACAGAGAGAAAACGCATAGAGGAGACGCTCAGGAAGGGACATGAAGAGCTTGAGAAGCGTGTAGAGGAGAGGACCGGAGAGCTAAGCGCGGCGAATTTGAGGTTGGAGAAGGAGTTTACCGAGCACAAGTTGCTGAGCGAGGCTTTCAGGGAGAACGAGCTGAGGTTCAGGAGCGTACTCCAATCGGCCAGCGACGCCATTATATCCGCAGACAAGACCGGAAAGATAATTTCCTGGAACGAAGGGGCGAGGAAGATATTCGGCTACGAAGAGACAGAGGCGTTAGGTAAGCCGCTTACGATGCTGATGCCGGAGCGGTATATAAAGGACCACCATGACGGCCTGGAGCGTGTGAACCGTACCTCCAAGAGCAGTGTTATCGGTAAAACCCTGGAATTCGACGGCCTCAAAAAGGACGGTACCGAGTTTCCCATCGAATTATCCATTGGTACCTGGAATACTCCTAAGGGCCTCTGTTTCAGCGGTATAATACGCGACCTGACCATCAGGAAGAAAATAGAGGAAGAGAAGGATATGATCCACGACCAGCTTCTTCATTCTCAGAAGCTCGAAGCGATAGGGCGCCTCATCGTAGGCGTGGCGCATGACTTCAGCAATATCATCCTTTCCATTAAAGGGTATACCAGGGTCACCATGAAGAAGATCAAGGAGGACGATCCGCTCAGGGCGAACCTCATGCAGATACAACAGCTCGTGGACAGGGGCTCCAACATTACCCATCAGCTCCTCATCTTCGGGCGTAAACAGCCCGTCAACTTTACAGTCCTGGATATTAACGAGACGATAGAGAGCCTCTTGAAGCTGATAAATCACCTTATAAGGGGCGATATAAAGGTGGTGGATAGTCTAAGCAACGATGTCTGGAAGATCCGGGCCGACAAGGGAAATATCGAACAGGTGCTTATGAACCTTATTGTAAATGCCAATGACGCCATGCCGGACGGCGGCATGCTCACTATTAAGAGCGAGAATGTCGAGCTTGACGAGTCAGACGCAAAGATGATCACGGAGGCAAGGAGCGGCGACTATGTCTGTATCTCGGTAACTGATACGGGCGTAGGCATGGAGAAGACCATCTCAGACAGGATATTCGACCCCTTCTTTACGACTAAGGGGCCGGACGGTAGCGGCCTCGGGCTCTCGGTCGTATACGGCGTCATAAGACGCCACAACGGTTGGATAAATGTGGACAGCTCACCGAAGCGGGGAACGACCTTCAACTTCTGGATACCGGCCTATTTTCCAATATCAAGCGATGAAGAGGCCAAGGAGAATGCGAAGTCTGCCTTCTCCTCTAAAATTCATGTATAAATTACGGTTTTTTGTGAAGTGGGTCATTCGTTTTACGGTCGTCAGTGCCGCTTCGGAGCCATACCAGCTCCAAAATAATAATAAAGCCCCCGGCTACTGCGGGCCATATAAGGCGCCCGTACCCGGAGTTCTGCTTAAAACTTATCTTATGCCACGAGGTAAGTACGTGTTTTGACCCTCTCTCAAGGTTAGACCCGTCCCACAGGGCGAAGGCCACTGGCAAGGTGGTAGTAGCGTCGAACTGTATAACCGTATCGGGGTTATCCGTCCTCAAGGGGCGCTTCATTACTACTCGCCATGTGCCGTCTTTGTAAACGCCTCTTGCCGTGACTCCTGCCATCTCAGGTTTCCGTTCTTTTCTCTTAGTTATTCCGGCGGCGTTGTAGAGCTTTACCTCTCCTCCTCCGCTCTCTTCCGTTACCCCTTCGGTGCCGCGCCAGTACCAGATATTTACCTGGTGCTCCAGGTCTCCCTCGCCGAAGAATGGAGGGGTACTGCTTTTGCCGGTTGAGGGGTTCGCCATTGGAAACTCTACTGCCAGAGCGTCAGGGTAGTGAGCGCCCCCGGCTATCTCCCTTGAGACCTTATCGTCCGGATCGCTCAGGGTCCTGTCGTCCCACTCCAGGAGTATCATAAGTGCGTCTTCATTATAGACGGCCTTTACCGAGAGCGTATCGAGGGACGGGGTAAAGAGGCGGGTTTCCATTATTATCTGCGGGAAGAGGTGGAGGCTCGTATACGGGGCTCTTGACCAGCCCTCGTCAAGGGGGCCGCCCGGCAGGGGCCCGTCCAGATAAATAGCATGAATCGCCGTAAAGTCTCCGGGCTTTTTATAGGGTTTGTTAAGGGAGGCGACATAGTTCGCCACATGCCACCTTTCTTCTTCGGTAAGGCGTCTTTTACTCGCCGGGTCGGCGAAAGACGGCATCTGCGTGCCGGGAATGCCGACGGTCACTCGCGTATAGATATCTTCCGGTTTGTTACCCCCCCTGAAGCTAAATCCCTTAGTAAGGTTCCTTGGCCAGGTGCGGTACCCGAGGTCGTCCTTTAGCCTCTTTCGCCCGTCCCCTCTACCGAGTTTGCCGTGGCACTCGGTGCAGCGGTCTTTAGCAAGGAATAGCTCCTTACCCGTCCGAATGCTCTCTTCCGAGCTTGGGATACGTCCTTCAAGGCTTATGGAGGCGGGTACTTCTTCATCGGTAATATCTGAAATGTATTTTATATATTCGATGAGCTTCCTTGCGTCATCATCGGAGACGATATCGCCGAAGCCGGGCATGGAGGCGGTCCACCCCGCCCCGTGGCCTTCTCCGTTACCGAAGTCGCGGCCACGAATGACCTTTAAGAGGTCTTCGTCGGTTGGGACCATCTCTTCCGAAGGGGTGCTCTTATACTTGTAGCTCACCTCGGTAAAGTCCCTCGGCGGGGGATTTAGGTACTCAGAGGCGGGGCCGTCGCCAGCGCCGTCCTCGCCGTGGCACCAGGCGCAGCGCTTAACGTATATCGCTTTACCGCTCTCGGGGCCGGCGGCAGTGGCTGACCCACCGGAGAGTGCCAGCGAGAGTGAAGCCATAAGTAAGGCCGCCAGGAGGATTATTTTTCTGTATAGTTTCATGTCAGCAGTCTACTCCCAGCTCCTCGGCCTGTTGCCGGTGTAGTCGTAGACGAATAAGATTACCTTCCATATTTCGTCTTCACTTAAGATACTTTCCCAGGCGGGCATCGAAGAGTCCCACGGCGCGCTCTCAGCCGGAAGCCCCGGCCCGCCGGTAGTGATGCGCCAAAATAAGTACGCTTCACTTAACTGCGCTATCGTGTCCTGCCCCTTAAAGGGTTGGGGCAAGGGGTTTTTCAGCGCGCGTGCGTAGTGGCCCGCTCCGTCTAGCTTTGCGCCGTGGCAAAAAAAACAGTTCTTGAAATATACTTTACCTCCGTCTTTTACAGCCCTCTCAAATACCCTCGGGTCGCTCTCCTCAAGCGCCCTGTATGGGTTTGTAAGCTTTTCGGTCTTAACCCTCTTACCGTAGGCCGCAAACGTCTCTGGCGGAGCGGGGTGAGCGGTCCTAAGCTTAACACTCGACACCTCGCCGCCAGCAATCGAGAAATAAGTAATCGCCACAGCGATAATCGGCAAAGCTACTACGATTACGTTTCTTATGGGCCTTAGCCCCGGCTCGAAGGATACCCTGTAGATGGGCCCTGTAAGCTCGCTTACCCCCTTATCGGTAGAGGTCATTACGAGTAGAATTACCACGACGGTAAAGAAGAGGTATACCCCTGCAAGGCTTGCGGGTATGGGTTTACCCATTAGGAGCGCCGGGGCCTTGAAGACGAGGTAGGCTATAACGACAAGAAGCACGAATTTTAAGAGTGCGGGTATCTTCATCTCTCGGACGCTGCCTCCCCTTTACCGGCTCTTCCGTGGGCCTTATCCGCCCCGTACCCTTCAGGCAGCTTGAAGAAAGGCGTCGGCGTTACCCCGGAGTTCTCCTGGAGGTAAGCTATCACCGCCCTCATATCCGTCTCTGTAAGACCAACTGCCCTGTTTGATGCCGCAGGCATCGGGCTCTCGGCGTCGCTTGTCCCCTTTACGCCGTAGCCCCGGACGACGTAAAGCGATGGGTCTACCATTGATTCGTAGATATACCCGGCGGCAGTTATGGCGCTCCCCTTATAGCTATCCTCCTTTATGCGCCCGGCGGCAGTGAGAGCAATTTCTTTAAGCTCCGGGGCCCTTCCGCCGACACTGCCGTGGCAGCGGCTGCATGATCCCTTAACGCCGTAGACGTATCTCCCGAGGGCCGTTATCTCTTCTAAATCCATTGTAGTAATATCGGCCCTGGTCTCCATCGGAGGTGGAGCGGGCTTTAGGTCCGGGATATAGTATACGGAAAATAGCGTAAAGGCCGCGACGACTATGACACAGAAGAGAGCTGTCTTTAGAAATACGCTCATAAGCGCCTCCCGCTGTTTCCTTCTCCACAGCCCCTGTTAAGCCAAAATATTAAGACCATAAACGAGAGAAATACAATGGTAGCGATACTCACGACCTGGGCGGCATGAGAAATCGTCGGGGTATAGGCCTCGGTAGAGGCGTCTCGAACGACGGAGAAGACGTGCCAGTGCTGCCTTATCGCAGAACGGACAAAGCCCATAAGCCCCATTAGCCATGTAAATGATACCGCAAGCAAGATAAGCGCGTACTGGCTCCTCTCGGGAACCCTTCCCCACCGGGAACGACTCCCGGCCTTTACGCCTTTGTAGCGGTAGTATTCTATCCCCGAGGTCAGCACTATCACAGCGAGAGTCGTCATCACCTGCGGCACGCTTGAGGCTACCTTATATACGGAGTTGGTGAAGTAGCCGTAGTAGACGCCGACGATAATAATATTTACCACACCGGAGAGTATCACCGCGAGCTGTACGGCGGCGAGGTAATTGGCGCTACCGGTACCTGCCGGGACTCTCCGTCCGGATCTCCGGTATAGAAGAAAGCTTAAAAACGTTCCGATTATAAGTATATTTACGGCGATATTTTTTGCCGGCATGAGCCCGAGCGGGCCGAGTACAGGGTGGTACGGCCCGCCTAGGGCCGTAAGCTCGGCCTGCGTAAGTATCAGCGTATGTGGTGTAAACCATACGAGAAAACATGCGAGTATAACAAGACCCAGGTACTTGATATAGACGGTATAGCGCTCGCCTCCGGGGTTTCTCTTCATGGCGCACCAGAGGTAGTAATTAATAGAGAGGAAGAGAGCGCCGATTATTACGGCCTGTATAACGAAGATCCAGCCGAAGAGCCCGCCCATGAGGGTTATGCCCATCTGCTGGCTGTAGGCGTATATCTCGGCTGTAAGCCAGTACCCCGCAAACGGTAGCGGCAGGAGCGCAATGACGGCGATGTAGCTTGCGATATAACCCATCCAGTCGTAGTGGGCGCGCTCCCGCCTCGTCTGCGCGGAGAGGAACATATAGGCCGCGTATGCCGCCACTATGGAGCCGCCGTAGGCGATATTCGCCACAAAGCGGTGGAGGTTCATCGGATGCCAGAGCGGGTTATGCACCGCCGCCCAGACCCCTCCCTGGAATATCCCTGCCATATCAACGCCGCCCGGCGTCATCATGAAGGTCGCCCACGCATTCGCGGTTATCATTATGAGCGTACCCATGATATTTAGCCAGATGCCGACGGCGAGGTGGAGCTTCTTCTTCGTGCCGCGCCTCATCCGCTTCCACCCGTAGTAGTAGCTATATAGCGCCGCGTTCTCCAGGAAGATAAAGAGGACGTAGAAGACGTAGCTGTCCTCGAATATCCTTGTCATGTATTTCATGAGCCCGGGGTAGAAGAAGAATAGTGCAAGGGCGAAGAGGATGCCGCTTATCGCCGTAAAGGAGTAAGCGGTCATGCTGATACGGAGGAATTCGTAAGCCATCCTGTCGTAGCGTTCGTTACCTGTTATCATGCCTAACGCTTCTGAGATGACGACGAAGATCGGTACGGCTAAGACGAAGGCCGCGAACCAGAGATGGATCTGAGCGAGGAACCAGCCTGTGGTGCGTCTTTTGACCGGGCCGAGGCTCCGGTAGTCCTTAGCGGTTAGCTCCGGGGGCTTTACCTGCTTCCTTTCGGTCCGGTCCAGGAGGATCGCTCTATCTATCTCGCCCTTCTTTGACCCGTCTTTTAAATTGATCCCAGAAAGGCCGGTCGTCTCACCAGGAGTAGTAAGAGTTAAGGCAGCTTCCGTCTCTTCTCTTTCGGTAGCGGCATAGGTACTACTATCCGGGGCGATAAGGAGGAGTGTTAATGCCGTAATTATTACCGTAACTAATAGTGCGGCGGCCTTTTTTGATGGAGCAAGTCTCATAGACGGTCTTTTATTACCCCTTAAATAAGAAAGAAAGCCCCTGAAGGGCGAAGAACCCTTTGTCGAGCAATAAAAAAAATCCGCATAAGACGAAGAGTGAGGCAAGAAAGACTATGATCTTCATAATGATAAATCCTTAAAATATTGTACGTTCTGCTTCTGTCTTCACGACTTGACAGGTTAAACGCTTTTACATATGCTTACTATATGGATAAAAGAAGAAAACTAAAGAAGGTGGATTACATAATAATAGGCGGAGCCATCCTGAATGCCATCCTCTTCGCCCTGCTCTTTCTCTATATCATCTCCGGCGCCAAGTAACCCCTCCGGGCACCCTTAAGTTCCAGAATTTATAATAACCTTACCACCTCATAAGATATAACGCCTGAAGATAAAATTAAAGTGTTTTTACCGAACCAGTCCGGTTTTATATCGCGCGACCGGATGCCTGAGGCGTACGGAGGCTCTGCGTACGCGACGACTGTGTGTGTCTTTGCTTTTCAGTTCCTGCAATTTCCGCATGGTAAGGGAGCTAAAGCAGCATCCGCGTTTCGCTGCGCGAATTAAT
>JAJCZG010000029.1 GCA_029262475.1 Deltaproteobacteria bacterium | reverse complement strand
CGGCAACAGGGGTTCGACTCCCCTTGGGGACGCCAAAATTTAAGTAGCTGTAATTGTTTGACTTTTCAATGAAGTCATGTGGTTGCGGCTATTTTTTTGCCCGGAACATGGTGGTTTTATGTGGGGGTACCCGCCCAAAAGTGTGGTGTTTTTTGTGGTGTTTTTAGTGTTTTAGGGGGTATGATCTCAGGGTTTATGGTGTTTTTTATGGTGTTCGTTTTGCCTGCTCCCGTGCTGCCTTCAGGCTCATTCTCCTGAGCGGGGAGTCGTCGGACGGGATGACGTGCAGGTACCTGGTAGTGGTGGCCAGTCTTCTATGGCCAGCCGCCTCCATGACGTAGGGCAGCCCCGCTCCTGTTTTAAGTAGTCTCGTGATAAAGGTATGGCGCAGGGAGTAAGGCGTAACTCCATCGAGTTCGGCTTCCTTCATTGTCATGCGGAGGAGTCTTATAAAGGACTTGGAGAGCTGAGCCCGATCACCTCCGAAGAGATATTTACCTCCCTTTCTCAAGCATACCCGCAGGTGGACAGCAAGCTTGGGGTGAATATCGAGGCTCCGGGCCTTGCCTGTCTTGGTCGTATAGCCGTCCTTCGCCTGGATATGTATCCTGCCTGCATCGAGGTTTACATCCTTGCGCGTGAGAGATACCACCTCGGAAGGCCTCGCTCCGGTGTAGAGGCTGGTCAATGCCATGGCCCTGAAGTAGCCCCTGAGACCCTTACGATGGCTTCTGAGGGCTTTCATGAGGGGAAGTATCTCTTCGTCCCATAGCGGCCTTGGTACCCTCTCTTCCTTGATCTTCGGCGGTTTTACTTTCCGCGCCGGGTTCTTATCGCCAAGCGGGTCCAGCAGGCGGCGGAGAATGTGGAGCTCTTTGTTGAGGGTCGCGCTCTTAACCAGGCTGCTCCGTTCCTTCAGGTAGTCCTCAACATCCGTTTCCGTAACGCCGGAGGGAATTCGGTCCGGCGTGAAATGCTCAAGGATTGTCTTCAGCCTACTAATATTGCATGAGTGGGTATAGGTGGTGCAATTGAGGCGCGAGTAGTCGGCGTACTTGTTTTCGAGCTCCGTCCATGTAAGTGCCAGCCCCTGCGCTCCGGAGAGGATGTCGCCGGCTTCTTCGGGTGTGATATATTTCTGGTTGATGAAGAAGACGATCTCGTCGTTAGTAACGGTGCCGCGCCTGGAGAGATCTTCCAGCGTGCCTGCCTCGCGCAGGATGAGGCCCGCCTTGGCCTTCTGCTTTGCGTAGCGGGCCTTATCGACATGGGTGCCGTCGGAGAAGTAGACGCGATAGTGTACGCGCCAGCCGGAGCTTTTATGTGAGTAGAGGTGGGGCACGTTCAGATCCCCGCCTGTATGAGTCCGTAGAGATAGCTATTCATCATACATGGAAAGATATAACTAAGAGGAAGGTCTGTCAATTATCGTTTTCAGGGGGAACGGTAGAGGGGGGTATAAGGCTAGGGTTGAAGCGCTTTTTTTTTGGCTTCACTTAGTTTGATATACCTGTTCAGAAATTCCTTATGGTTGTCTTTGACCATTTTCAATAAATCGCTATAGAGCCTTATGAAAATATTGTCTTTTGTGAAAGTTTTTCGTTTTTCTCTTACGAAGCTAGTATCCACAAGTTCACCACATAACAAGTACCCTATAACTTCATCCTTCCTTACGGAGGGGTCTGTTGATTGAGTAATATGGTCACGCATAAAGAGCACATATTCTTCTAACTGCAGCAGCTCTTTTTTCGAAGCCTTAAATTTTGGACGTTTTATTTCGACAACTATTACGCTATTGCTTTCAGCGACACAGAGAAAATCTATACGCCTGTCTTTCTCAGGGATTTCGTTACTTTCTGGAAATTTTTCTCTTAACAAGTCGCTATACCTGACTTCGTCCTCAACCAAAGTCCAACGAGGATCCAGAACCCACGGGAATTCTTTCAGAAAGTTGTGGAGAGTAGGTACCTCCAATGCGTTTCCGTCTATCAAGTTTTGAAGTTTCTCTATCGTATTTATTCGTCCTTCGGTTACGCGCATCATCTCTTTGGCTTCGACTATCTCCCACTCCTTGAATAAGTCAACGATACGCGCCACTTCTTCTAAATCGGACTCCATCAAGTCCTCGGACAACTCACGAAAAGCGTCAAACTCTAGGAAGTTTAAACACATAGTAACTACCGAGGCCATTTCTTTGTCCTCAGCCAAAGGGTTGTTGACCGCCACCTCTCTGATCAATTTGTCGGCAATCTTAACGGACCTTCTATTCTCAAATTCTTTCGCTTTGTCGGAGAACGTCAGATAGAAAGAGTTTTCTTTCAACTTTTTCTCGTTATCCTTTTTTCTTTTCTCTGCCCATTCTCTAGCAATTTTATTAACCTTCTTTTCCCCCCACTCCTTAAATGCGCTGTTCCTGTCCGTATCCCATACCAAGCAATTTCTTGTCGTTCCAATGGTGTCTTCCGAAGCATCAACGAATTCGGCGTGAAGTTCCCCGACCAAGTACGAGAGAGCATATTGTTGCCCTACCGTTGCATCGAAAACAAACGGTTCTTGAACCAATTTCCCACGCGCCATGATTACTATGCCACGTTGAATATCGTCTCCCGCAGAGTCCGTACGTTTTAGGGCACCTATCCATCCTTTCACGGTCCAGCCTGTCTCAGGCTTGATTTCTTCGTCATTTATTTCCCACAGGTATTTGTTCCCATCTGTGTCAAGATCTAGCGACCTTTGCAGGTCTCTCTCTTCAAGTGTTATCTTCTTACCGTTAATTGATACGGCAAAGTTTTTCTCCTCGGCAATAATAGAGAACCGTCTGGCGAGCCCTCGCCTCAAATTCGGAACGGAGATACTTCTACTTCTATACTTATTAATATTGCGTAGAGTGATCTTGGTCCCTGTTTTTACTTTTCCGCTCGCCTCAAGAGGAGGCATTAAGTACTCACGCTTCTCAGCATACTTCTCCAGCTCTTCATAATTCATAATAAACCTGGAAGTTTTCCCTTCCTTTACGGTCTCAATTTCTATTTCGCTGGCGATGCCAAAAGCCGAGAATTTACCGATACCTTTTCTTCCCATTACAGCCCGGCCATATTTTGCAGTTGGTGCGTCATCGTCGTCTTTTCTCCTGTCTCGACCGACAATAAGGTAAGCTAGGCGCACCTCCTCGTCCGACATTCCACAACCATTGTCATATACGACAATCTCAGAGTCGTCGTTAAGTGGTCCGTCAGGGATCGTGATTTCAACAACCTCCGTATCCGCATCCCATGCGTTTGATACCAGTTCGCCGATCACCGGAGGAAGGGTCGAATACATATGAATACCTAAGTGCTTAATCGTCCCTATATCAAATAGCATTTTAAAGTCTTTCACAGACATGATCAAATTCCTTTATTTGCATATGAAGAGACTATAGTCTCACCGAGTCTTTGAGCAAATTTCACGGGTACCGCATTGCCTATTTGTCGAGCGATATGAATAAATTTTCCGAAAAACTCATAATCGTCAGGAAAAGTCTGTATGGCGGCAGCCTCACGTAAAGATATACCTCTGTCTTGAGTCGGATGAATGAATCGTCCACAGTATATATCCGTGCATCGGCAAGTCAATGTTGGCGCGGGTAAGTCCCATGCCATTCTTCCAAAGACATCTTTATGTACTTTTGGTTTTTTCTGGTGGCATTTCAATAAAATAGAGGTATCTTTAATGTCGCTACGGCTGCCACCGTTCTTGGGAACTGCTTTCACTATTTTCAGGTGGTGCGGTTGTAGTTTCCTTGCAACATGGTTAACTATTCTCTTGGACGATTCACCATGTTTGATAGGATGATATTTCTTAATGTAATCGGCGACGGTTGATACTTTGTCGCTTACCTTTGGTGGAGATATTTTGCCGTGTCTACTGCTTAGTAGAATAAATCTTTTCCTTCTTTGAGGTACGCCGTAGTCTTTAACGTCAAGGAAGTCGGCGAAAATGTCATTGAAGCCACTCTCTGAAATCGTATCGATAAACTCTTCATAAATTTCTTTCCCGTAAGCATTGTTCAAGCCTGGGACATTCTCTACAATCAAGAAGTCGGGTGGCGCCTGCCTGACAAGCTCAGCAAAAGATAACAATAAATATTTACGTTCATCCTTGCCTTCCATCCGATTGAGTGTGGAGAAAGGCTGGCATGGCGTACATGCGGCATAAAGAACGAAGTCTTTATCTGAAACGCTTAACTCTTTACGTAACGACAGGATGTCAATTTCATTGATATCTTCACAGAGAAACTTGGAAGGCGCATTGTTCGTCTCATAGGTGGTACGAAGACCTTCGTCGTTATCGACCCCTGCTAAAACTTCGATACCAGAGTTCAACAACCCACGAGTTAAGCCGCCAGCACCACAGAAAAAGTCGATCGCTTTAATGTTTTTTGACATAGTCACACTTGTATTAGTTTGCAATAGATTGAGTTAACTAGCCGGTTCTTTTATGTTTTTCTATGCCAACCATGAGAGGGGCTAACTCGGACACTCCACTCATGCTCCGTGAGTTTTATTGTAACGCATGCATAGCTATTCGGGAAGCAAGATATTTGACCGGTCTACACTCTCTCGTTGATAGCAGAAATGATTCTTTCAACGCAAGAGTCTAGATCTTTTTCAATTTCGTGTTGCCATATCCTTATGACTTTCCAGTCCATCCTACGAAGTTTTCTGAAATTCTTTTGGTCACGCTCTCTATTCTTCCTTATTTTATCCTTCCAGAAGTACTGAAGTTTATGTTCCCACTTCGGCAATCTATAGCCGTGCCAGAAATCGCCATCCAGGAAGACCGCTATCTTGATACGAGTAAAGACCAAGTCTGGGGTGCCTGGAAGATATTTGACATGTTTTCTGAATCTGAAGCCTCGTTTATGAAGTTCGGAGCGGACGATTTTTTCAATGTTAGTGTCCTTTCTTCTTACACGAGACATCAGCTTGCTGCGTTGTTCCGGGCTCAAAAAATCGGTCATTTATACTGCCCTAATTATTTAACATTCCCTCTCCCCGAAGACATCTCCACCTGGCAGAAGCAGGCGCACGAACCCCACCTGTAGCATTTAAGGCAGGTTACTTTTCGTTTGCTGCTTCGTCGTCGGGGGTGAATGCCCTTGACGCGGCCCCCGGGCCTTCTTTTTCCGGGGCTCAGGTCACCCGCTTTACTTCACCGTCCAGATCGTAAACCCTTCGCCATCGATGGCGCGGTTGAGGCGGTCGAGGTAGCGTTGGTCTTTCTCTTCTTCCAGTATCAACACTATGCCGGGCTTGCGGCCTGTCATTTTTGAATAATATTTAGCCTGCCCTATGGCCTCGGCCCACTTCGGTGCGAAGTCTACCTCCACGGCATATTCATCCGTAAGGCAGTCTACGCGCGATCTGTCCGGCAGGACGTACTCCATCACTCCCTCGGCCTCATTGCACCATCTCTCCTGGTAGTAACGCTCGGGATGCTTATGCCCCGCCCAGGCGGTGAGGGGGATGAGTATCAATAGGGTTATGACGCTTATATTAATTTTGATTGCCTACCTGTATTCCACAATTCGGACAGTAATACCGGTAACCGCTCTTAAAAATAAAATAGATTATCCCGGGCAGCAGGAAAAAGAGGCACAAGATTAAACCCACCAGCGTGCTACCCCTGGCTTTTTTGCTCGGTTTGCCAGTGAAGTCACATTTAGGGTTGGGGCATATAATTTTTTTCATAAGAGGCCTTTCTATTGCTATATTTTCTCTGTTTCAGAGGATTACAGGTCGTCTTCTATTTTATGTAGTTTCCGCTTCTCATGTTCATCGTCAACCATTGTGGATAGAGAAACGTACTCATAGGTCAACATTAATATATCGTTACCTGAACCATATACTTCTTCCCTGTCTAAGACAATAATGACATAGTCCTTATTGATTTTTGTATTAAATATAGACCTCCGCTCTTTCGATTCTGACGCCTTGGCATAATTATCTCCATATTTCCGTGCTAAAGAATACTTAATGGTATTGTAGTTTTTTAAGGAAGAGTCCTTGAAGTAGACCGATATTGTATAAATCATATTTTTGTATAAATAGAAATGTGTTTTGTCAATAGAAGCATTCCCGTTCAGGGCGCCTTGGATTCTAAAAATCTTACTTGGCATGTCGGGGTCTGCGAATTTTAGTCCATCTTTATCCAGTTCTTTTCCCGCCTCCTCGCACCGCTTTTCAAGCTGTTGAGTGCTTTCGCCGAGCTGTGCTCCAAATATCACCTTGCTCAATACAGGAGCTGCACTAGAGGCGCAGGTTGATACAGGGAATAATAAAAGAAAAAAGAAAAGTAGTATTCTGGCCATATTTGCCTCCGTATGGTTAGAAGAGCTCCATTTGTCGTTGCAGGCAGCGGCATCGGTCCGTCTGTCTGCAGGAGAAGCAGAGCTTTATTATACGGCCTTTGTTTCTTTGGTGGGTGAATCCGAGTTGGGGCCGCTTTTTTTTGGTAGAGTACTCTTGCCTCCGTCTTTTGCGTCCGGAGGCTTGCTATCCTCCCCGCAGTTATCCCCGTCTTTACATTCGTCTTTGGACGGGACCCTGAGGAAGGTGTCTATATTCTGCGTTATTGCGCTCCTGGTGCCCCTGTCCTTTGTCCGAAAGATCAAGAGGAGCTTTGCCAGGTATTCCTTTTCTTCGGCGCGGAGATCTCCGTAGGAGGCCGATACGGCCTCCTCTGCTGTCCTTGCATGGCCTGAGTCGTCAGGGACGGCGTAGGATATTTCTTCAGCTTCGCCACCTTCACCGTAGAAGGCCCAGTCTAAATTCCTGCCATAATATATGCAAATTCTGCTTAAAAGGTCAATGTTAGGCTTTTTCAGGCTACCGTTTTCGATCCTACTGATGTCAGACTGTGTGGCTTCAAAAAGACTAGCAAATTCAGTCTGATTGAGCTTGCCTCGTAATAGCTCAACACGCTTCCCAGCGTCTTTATAATGATTAGGTGTAAGATTTCTATTCATTTTATGAATATTTACCTTGACATATATTCAGTTTATGCATAATAATATATTCATCAGCACATCGAAAGGAGAGCGATGCACATGGATATCAGATATCAAATTTCACAACTACAGGCAATACAGGACGACCTGAATGCCAAATATTATAAGGCCAGTTTTCTACCCCCGGATGATGCCGGGAAGAGAATATCGAGGCCCTGCCTCGAAGAAGAAGAGGCGTCTCGCGATAAATGGCTCACGAAGATTACTGAGGCCCAAATAGCCGTCCATGAAGCCATCGAGGCGCTTAAAGAAGTAAAAGGCGTTTTTAAGCGTGGCCGCATAGATTTTTTCTCTATGCTGGCTAATAGCGCCGTTAAGGTTCGGACTCCCACTGACTAAGACAGCTTTGAGAGTAGCTTGAGTTTTAATAACTCGTCAGGCCAGTAGTCGTCATAGACCTTAATCTGCTCAGCGAGGGCAAGCTTCCTCTCGGAGGGTTCTTTATCCTCATCGCCGTGAAGCTTGGCATGTATCTCATCAATCATGTCATTGGATGCGGAGAGATGAGAAAGCACCTGGAGGTAGAACTCAAGCTGAATTTTTTCCATTGGAGATAGAGACTCGATATCGATTTCGACTGACACAGGGAACCTCCTTTATGAATGAAAAAGACCATAAACAGCTTGAGCCCGGGCGGTATCGCTCTCCAAGCATATCATCAGTCCCGGCCAAGACAGACGAACCCCGTGAAGCATGGGTGTGTGGAGCGGGGTTGTCTGTAGCTTTGTAAAAAGTTTATCACGCGGAGTTAAGAGGGTCAACCTAATCTCATTGTAGCGTGGCGGCAACAGGCCCGCAAGAATCGTTTGGGTGGAGAACGATAGCATGGAGAAACACGAAGAGTTAAGGCAGCTTGAGAGCTTCGAGGTACTGGAAGAGAGCATCAGGCGCGATACAGAGAGGGTGGCCAGGGCGATGGGCCTGAGCGCCCCTTACGTCCGTAAGTTCAAGGAACCACCCTCCACGCACGACAACCCCGATCAGTCGGGGTCTACCAACCCGCTAGACCGCATAGCAAAGATCATCGAGACAATTAAGTTAATAGACGAGGGCAGGGCATACCTGCCCATTGAGTGGTTGTGCGCGCGCTTCGGCTTTATGCCGCCGGTGATGATGCCTGCGACCTCGACTACGGACGAGGAGCTGGTGCAGGCGATACTCAAGTGGACGCAGGAGTTCGGCGAGACTTCGAAGAAGATAAGCGAGGGGTTGAAGGACGGGCGTCTCAAGGAGGGCGAGTACAAGGAAATTTATCGCGAATTTCGCGAGGACCTGCATGCCGGGGCAGCTTTAATGGCGCGGCTGGAAGAGATGGTGAGGTAATGGAGAAGCTTATTACTTTAAAAGAGGCGGCCGAGCTGCTGGGGTGCGCGCCGGCAACGCTCCGGAAGTGGGTGCAGGCGAAGAAGGTGCCCCATTATCGACTCAGCGGGAGGCCGAAGTTCAAGGTCTCGGAGCTGGAGAACTTTGTGAGGATAATGAAGGTCGAACGGAGGCCAAGCCTCAAACGGTCAAGCGTCAGGAGGGTGGGGTGATGGGGCAGGTCGAGGAGTGCAGGGAATTGATACACGGCCTCTTCGACGGGGAGCACACCGGCCAGTACGTTGCGACGATGGGCAGGTGGATTAAAGAGAGAGATGAAGAGAGTTTGCCGGCGACGACCCTGCCGACAACACGCGCCGACGATGGCGTATTGGACCGCCCAGTGAATCCATGTTGCCAGGCGGTTCCCGAGGCCGAAGGAGTCCAACCCCTCCTCCGGCCCCAAGAAGGAAGGGCGAAGTGAGCCGCTTTGTCCCTTCATTCTATCCGCCCCGGGGCTCCGTGCAAGGACCCCTCACCCAACCCTCTCCCACAGGGGGAGAGGGAGACACAGGGGAGACCGGCACGGGGCGAAGGGGTTAAAGGAGGTCAGGAGAATATGAGAAAGAAAGCGTTCGGATATATAAGGGTGTCGACGGAAGGTCAGGCCGAGAAGGGCGTGAGCCTGTCTCTACAGAAGGCTAAGATCATGGCCTATGCAGACCTGCACGACTTCGACCTGGTGGAGATAGTCAGGGACGAGGGCTTTTCTGCGAAGAGCATAGACGGGAGGCCGGGCGTAAGGATGGCGTTGGCCGCAGCAGAGAACGGCCACATAGACGGGATAATAGTCTACAAGCTGGACAGGATGTTCAGAAACGCGCAGGAGGCCCTCGGAGTCTCCGAGGACCTGAAAGAGCTCGGCGTAGGGCTTCACAGCGTAACCGAGTCTATAGACACGCAGTCGGCGATGGGGAAGTTCTTCTTCACTATCATGGCGGCCTGCGCTGAGATGGAGAGGAACCTCATAAGCGAGCGGACGATCGGGGCGCTCCAGCACAAGAAGGCTCAGGGGCTCGTCTTTAACCACCCCCCTTACGGGTGGAACGCGGTAGACGGTGTGCTCGTGGAGAACGAGGCGGAGCAGGATACTATCCGGGTGATTATGGAGCTGCGGGGCGAGGGCGGGGGCTACTCGGCGATAGCTGCGGACCTTAACAATATGAGGACCCCCGCGAAGAGGGGCGGGCAGTGGTCGGCGCAGACGGTAAAGAATGTCGTCGAGGCCTTCGAAGAGAGGCTGGAGGCGGCTAATGAGTGAGAAGCTGAGATTCGAACTGATAGACCTTAAGCGGGCAGGAGAACTCCACAAAGCGGGTGAAGAGGCGAAGGCGGCGCTACTCGAGGGGCCGGAGCCGGAGAAGAAGGCTGTGGATGCGATGGACGAGATATTGACGATCCTGAAACCGACTAACAAGGACGAGGCGGTAGAGGAGATTCAAAGGATAGCCGACGAGTTCGGTCTCTGCGTGACCATGGCAGCCGACAGGAAGGCGATGGAGATGGTCCTGGATATGATGTTTATCGGCATGAAGGTTTCTCAGTCGCGGCGGGGGGAGTTCGAGCTGCCGCTCAGGATGTAGGAGGGAAGATGGAAGACTGGATATTCAAGAAGCTCGAAAAGTTGCCCACACTGGTTTTTATCTTTGTGATCGCAGTCGGGGTCTTTCACGGGGGCCGGTTCTATGAGAAGCGGTACCTCGAAGAGGTGAAAGATCTCAGGGCAGTAATGCTGGATACGCAGGTTAGCGCCTTAAAGCTTCAGACCGTCAGGGCCTGGGATAAGAACAAGAGGCTCGTCGATTTCAATAACGCCGTATTTATACGGCTCTCGCTGGGCGGGGAGACGGAAGAGATACTAGAGGATATCAACAGGGAGGGGGAGAAATATGCCGGGAACATGTAACGCCGCCGGGTGTACCAGGGGTTCAACGATTGGTGGCTTTTGCGCGGAGCATTATGGTTTTGCGAAGAAGAAGGAAGAGGCAACCGGGGGGAACGGGGCCTCGCATGTCTCGGGTGGAGAGCCTCCGGAGAAGGAGCAGGGCGCTACGCCGGCAGCCGAGGAAGAGAAGAAATGCCCCGGGTGCGGCGCGAAGCTGACGAAGAAGGGGAAGTGCCGGTCGTGCTCGGCCAAGAACAGGAAGAAGCCGAAAGCGAAGACGGAGAAGACGGCGGGGCCGGTCGAAGATAGGCCGGAGAGAAGAGACATATTTCTGAACCTTATCGCCGAGGAGTGCGACGGGCTCAAGGAGATGTTGCTTGCTAAGAACCGCAAGTACGGTAACAGCGCGCTGGACCCCAAGAGGGTATTCAGTAAGGCCGATGCGGAGGAGCAGCTACTGGTGCGTATAGACGACAAGATATCAAGGGTAGGGCAAGGTGAGGGCGACGACGAAGAGGACGCGATACTCGATCTCGCCGGGTACCTGGTGCTGCTAAAGATAGCAAGGAGGCAGAGGCATGCCGGGTAAGGACTTTAACGTCGCGCATCTGTGGGGGAAGATCCTCTCGATGAAGAGCGAAAGATCCAAGAATAAGGTTCCCTTCGTCGAGGTGAGGCTCGGGTGCCCATCGGAGAAGTACGGAGAGGTACTCGTGCATGTACGTTTCTGGGGGCTTAAGCGGTCGAACGAAGTCCTCGAATGCTCCAGTAAAGATACGGTGAATATCACCGGTATCATGGAGCAGTACCCGGGGAAGAAGGACGGGGAGATACGGACGAACTTTACAGGCTTCAAGATACAGAGCTGGAACCCGTCAGAGACCAGGCATAAGACGAAGCGGGCCGTCTTCCTCATGGGAGGGACGGTAACGGAACTCACCCCGGCAGACGGCGGGGTAGACCTCCATCTGTCGGTGCATGTCAATGGCACCGGGGAGTTCCCGGACAGGGACGAGCCCTTCGTAGTCTTTCTGCCGGACGAGGTCACACTGGAACATCACAGCCCCGAGGTCGGGCAAAAGGTAAAGGTCAAGGGCGCTATAAAGCGCGAGGAGAACGAGTACGGAGAGACGGAGAGGTACTCCGAGCCGGTCGTCGAGGTGACGGAGAAGGTGAAGGAGGATACCTCGCCCCAGGCGTCTCAGCCCGAGGAAGAGGAAGTTAAGGAGGAGGATGTTCCGTTTTGAGCGGGCCTGACCCATACCAGGTGGAGTACGAGGAGCTCTTCGATAAGGCGGTAGGGCTGGCCTGTAAGGATTTTAACGTCAGCCGGGAGGCGGCCAGGGAGGCCTTCTATATGTACTCGCAGGAAGAAGAGCAGGAGGTGGACCGCCTTATGGCGGCGCGCGAGGAGCACGACGGCGGTGACAGGGACAAGCACAGGGCGGCGGTCATAGCGCTCTGCAAGTACGTGCTGACGATCCTCAGGAAATATTTGAAGGCTGAGCCATCCACTCACCCGGAAAAACCGAAGAAAGAAGAAGCCCGGGTGTCGCATCAGGCGGGGCTGCCGGGGATGGAGAAGCGGGGGTACGGAGGGATTTAAGATCTTAAGATCCGGGCATGGGGCCCGGTGAAGGCGCTCCCCCCGGTAACAGGTAACGGGGGGAGCGTTAAACAACAGGGAGGTCATTATCATGGGAGTACCATACGAGGAAGTAGCCGAGAGGCTTAAGGCGGCCGGGGGGTGTAAGAACGACTCGGCGCTGGCAAGGGAGCTGGGGGTGACGCCTCAGGCTCTATCGAATTACAAGAAGAGAGGGGAGTTTCCCGCCGATCTGGCGATAAAGGCGGCGGATAGGTTTATAGTGTCGCTGGACTGGGCGCTAAGGGGCGAAGGCGAAGGGCCGGACCTCGGCGCGGTCCTCAATATGCCCGGGTGCAAACCTTCGGAGCAGGGGCCGACGTCGCTTTCGATGTCGATATCTCCGGAGGAGGCCGAGGTAGTGTTACCGGTGATCAAGGCGCTGCGGGGGCAGGAGGTGGGGATGGTAAAGGGGGTTGATGAGCTACTCGATAAGTATGAGTCTGCGATACATCCGTAGAAGAGAGTTTAAAGGCTTGCAGCGGGGCGGGGGAGCTCCGGGGAACAAAAACTTTTCCCATAGACGTCAGTTTAGGCTCCACAAACCATTTCTGACGCCCGGAGGGCTCCGCTGTTAAGGAGGGAAGATGAAGTTTGAGTTCGGTGGATATAAGGGGCAGGAGATAGAGGAGGTCCCTACGGACTATCTGCGATGGATACTCCTGAAGGCCGAAGGAGACGACGAGCTCCAGGAGGCGATACAGGACGTGCTCGAATTGAGAGATATGGAAGACAGTCATTTTTATGAGGAGGACCGATGAGAGACGAGTATATCAGAAAGGCCGTGGTTACCCGGGTAATAGACGGAGATACCTTCGAGGCGGAGGTGGACCTCGGCTATCATATAAAGTTTACGCATAAGTACAGGGTGCTCGACCTCGACACACCCGAGACCTTCAGGCCGAAGCTGCCGGGAGAGAGGGAGGCCGGACGCAGGGCGACTTCAGCCGCAGAGAATCTCCTTATGGGACTGCCGGTACATATCAAGTCCACGAAGGCGGGCAAGTACGGGCGGTACCTGGCGGCGGTCACGTTGCCGGACGGCAGGGACTTCTCCTCGGTGATGAAGGAACTCGGGCACGTGAAGAAGGAGCAGTATGATACTGCCGGCGCTTAGTATCCATCAGCCATACGCATCGCTCGTCATACAGGAGCTTAAGTCCATCGAGACGCGGAAGTGGCAGGTCTGTCACAGGGGTCCGCTCGTGATAGTGAGTACCCGGGTCCACTTCAATGAATACCCTGTAAAACAGGCGCTCGGCATAGTCGACCTGGTGGACTGCCGTCCCATGAAGGACGAGGAATGGGAGGCGGCATGCTGCGAGCCGTACGACGGGGCGATAGGCTGGCACCTCGGCAACGTTCGGGAGTTCAGGCGCGAGGAGCGCTTCGAGGTAAGGGGTATGCCGGGGCTATTCAAGCTGGACGTGCCGGAGTGGATCTGCGAGAGGGTGGGGTTAACCGAGGACTACCATGAGGAATATATTGTTAAGCCGGCTAAGAGGCTTTTAGAGGCGTTGAAGGAGGCGGAGTGATACTTAAGGTATTTCTCTTTATCGTCGGCATAGGGGTGCTGGCGCACATTTTTGTGGCCTGGAGAGGAAGGAAAAAGGGTAATGGGAGAGAAAGATAAACTCATCGCGGCGACCAAAGGCGGTGTGATTATAGGGGTTCTGATCTCTTCCGTGTTCTGGTTGATCGTACTATTATTAGTTGCCTAGTAGAGGAGTTAGGGTGAAATTTAAAAGACCACGGGTTGATTGGATAGATGTTTTTCTGGCGATAACAGCTCTTCTCGCCGGCACGCTTGTTTATAACTTAATGAAGGATTTATTTTGACCCTCTACTCGCTCCTCTCATGGTCGCTGGTGGCGCTTAGTATCGCAGGGACGGTGCTTAACGCGCGGAAGGATACTCGGGGTTTTTATCTCTGGGGTGCAGCGAACGTCGGGTGGATAGCGGTAGACCTCAAGGCGGGGCTATACCCCCAGGCGGCGCTCTTTGGAATATATCTAGGGCTATGCGTTTACGGGCTTTATAAATGGAGGAAAGGCGATGGTTGATGTCTCCAAGTGCTCAGGAGAAGGATGCAATATAAAGGTTTACTGCTGGCGTTATACAAGTGTCTCTGGTTTTAACCAGAGCTGGATCGCCCCCCATTACGACAATGAGAGCGAGAGTTGCGACGACTTCTTGGATACGAGGGGGGAGTGATGACTAACTTACCGTACTCTAATAGCAAGGCCGACCCGGCGAAGGCACAGGCACGGATAAAGAGCGCGCTCAGGAAGCTAGGGGTAGCACGGCTATCGTTTGAAGAGGACTTCGAAACTCAGGTCGTAAGGGTCAGGTTCCAGCACGAGGGGCTGCCGGTCTGCGTGCCGCTCGATTACAAGGCGCTGGCGGAGGCCTACCTGAAGGAAGACCCGTATACATGGAGAAAGAATGGAGATGAAGACGAGTGGTGGGAGAAAAAGCTGGAGATAGCCTACAGGGCTTCGTTCTCGATACTCGATGATTACCTGAAGGCGCTGGTGATGCTTACGAGTTGCGGAGTGGTGGACTTTAAGCAGGCATTTTTAGCGCACTTCCTGGTCGCGCCGAATAAGACGGTCGGCGACATGCTGGTGCCGGAGCTGGATAAGATCGTCACAGGGCGGCTGATGCTGACGGCGGGGAAGTAGGGGCGTGTGGGCCGTATTATTTATAGCGATAGGGTTTGCGGCCGTGATGGTGCTGGTGTTTTACGCCCTGGCGCTCATCCCGGAAGAATAGCGGAAAACCGCTGAAAAACGGCCTTCGAGGATCGCCTGTGCGGGGCGTTTCGAAGGGGCCGAGGGTAGTAGGAAGGGGGTAATTATAAGGTGCTAGACGGACTTTACGAAAAGATGGCGGAGGGGCACGAGGACCCCATGAAAGGTGACGTCTACTGTACCGTATGCGGGAAGACCGGCAAGGTGGAGGCCGCCGAGTGCCTGGCGACGGGCTGGCCGGAGTGCTGCGGGTACACTATGTTCATCGGGAAGCCGGAGGAGTAGGAAAAGGGCCTCCTTCGTCCTCGTGGCGGCAGTGACCTTGACCGTCAGGTACATCCATAGGGCAAGGGCGAGGGCGGAGTCGATAAGTACACATCCAGTAATTTTTATGAGTAGGGGTTGTTCTCCCTAACAGCGTATCCTGGCCACGGAACTCTTCTTTCTGTTTAAAGGGGACTTCCTTGAAGTATGAACACTGAACGGACATATGGCATCCTCCTTACAATTTGCCCTTACGGTAGCGGGGAATTATTCTATAACGAATGTACAGACTTTACAGGTGTTTATTACCCTATTTGGCTCTGCTGAGGTTCCACAATGAATACAATTATATTCAAGTGGTATTTTGTGATCATGGCATACCTGTATTCTGACTTGGTCTGCGGTTGAAGGGATAGGGGTAGGCTCATAGTCTTTTAAGTGATAGCATCCTTCGGAGGTGCAGTGGAGTTTACTCTTTATCTTTACATTCTTAAGGGCATTTATCCCTGCGTCGGTTATTCTAGCTCCGTAGTCTTTAGTGGGAACCGATGTTGGCGTGCTTGATCTTACATAATCAAATTCTTCAAGGCCTTTAAAATCATTAGAGCCTCTAATTTGCAGCTCTATATCTTCGGGGTCGAGATTGATTGCTTCACTAATTACATTATAGCTTATATATTCATGAGTTTTAAATTTAGGTTTCAAATTGAAGAGTGCTGACAGAATACTAAGCTGTGCGTCGTTTAATACAGTCATAATAGGCTCCTTTGTTAAGTTTATTAGGCACCTGAGCACAGGTGCCGCCGCAGCCTACTACCTATTATTTGCATTTGCCCTTAATAGGTTTCGGCGTGGACCGTTTATGTCCCGTAACGGAAACAGTTTTCGGCCCCGGTTTAGCGCTGGTCCTAGTAGGACGGCACTTTACCTTAGCTTTAGGCATATAGCCACCTCCTTTCCGACGATTAGTTACCGCCTGCCCCGTTGCGGAGAATCGTCGGAATGAGAGCTTTGGTCCTGTGCTCAGGTGTTATTTAAATATAGGTACATATTGCCGATTTGTCAAGCTTAAGTGAAAAGAAAGCGTAGGGCTATTGAGCGAGATACACGAGAAGGTCAAGAACGCCATAGATCTGGCGGTATTTATTAAAAGCAGGACCAGCCAGGAGCTGGTCAGGGCGGGGCAGTCGCTGTCTCTGAGCGAGTGCCCTTTTTGCGGGCACAAGGAGTGTTTCCGGATAGACGAGGGGAAGCAGCTATTCAAGTGCTTCTCCGCGGGGTGCGGCAAGGGGGGCGACGTCTATAGCTTCCTTGAGGCGCAGGGGCTGTCAAAGGCAGACGCCCTTAAAGACGCGGCCGCATATGCCTCCATAGAGCTGCCGACAAGTACGGAGAAGCCGAAGGCGCCGTCGACGCGTCAGAAGATACTCCTGGCGGCCGCCACCTATTATCAAAAGGCGCTCTGGCAAAAGGGGCGGGCATCGTATCTACGGGAAGAGCGGGGCCGCTCACAGGCTATCCTAGAGGAGATGGGGGTAGGATATGCGGACGGCGCCCTCCACGGATACCTCACAAAGCTTGGCTTCAAGAAGGAAGAGATACTCAAGAGCGGTATGGCCAAAGAAAACCGTTCCGGAGGCCTCTACGACTTCTTCCCCTCCGGACTCTTCATCTATCCTCACTACCTCCGCGGCGAGGTAACCCACTTCACTCAGAAAGACCCCAATCCCGATAAGGAAGCGCGCAAGGAGCATCAACTGCCGGCGTCGTGCCGGTCGAAGTACTGGCGCTTCTACAACCAGGACGCCCTGGCCAAATACAAGGTGGTGATCCTCGTCGAGGGGGAGAACGACGTCCAGGCGTGGATGGAGGGGGGCTACAGGAACGTCATAGGCTCGATCGGGCAGATATCACTGGAGCAGATAAAAACCCTGCTTAATTTCTGTAAAGACAAGCACCTATACCTATGCCTGGATAACGACAAGGCCGGCCACGGCTACGTCAGGAGGATCGTGAAGGCTATGGAGGGGCCTGAGTACCATATTAAGGTCATTCCAATAGACGAGAAGTCGTACGAAGACGGAGGCGTGAAGGATATTGACGATCTCCTCAGAAAGTGCGTAAAGGACGGGAAGCCAACCGAAGCGAAGCGAGTTTTCGGCGCGGCGATTTCTCCACTGGCGTGGGAAATTCTACAGGTAAAAGGGCTGACGTCGCTCGAGGAGAAGCTTTCGGCGCTTAAAGGTAACGATGTATTCGCCCGGGTGGCGGAACTCGTAGAGGTCGAAAAAGAAGTGATGATAGAGAAGCTCGAGGCGCTCGGTTTCTCAAAGAAGGCCGTAGAACAGCAGCTCGAGACGAATAATTCGCTCTTAGATAAGGTTAAGGGCTACTTCGGAGAGAAGGAAAACCGCAAAGACGCCGACCCGAACCAGCTGGCCGGGCTGATATTCGAAGGGTTTGCCAATAAGGGCCGATGGTTCTACGACAGCCAGGACAACTGCTACCTCTTCTGGAGGCACAAGATATACAAGGCAGGTTCGAACAGGCCCTTTAACGCGCTCATAAAAAGGCATACCATGCTGCTGCCGACCCGGGAGCCGGGGAGATCTGTATGGGAATCGCTCGCATCGGAGTGCTACAACCGCGGCCAGCATATAAACGTCATGCGCTGGCTCCATACTGACCGGAAGACAAGTACTATCTACATCAACCTCAATAGCGACAAGAACACCATACTAAAGGTATCGGGCGGCAAGATAGAGGAGATACTCAACGGGACGAACGACGAGGAGGTGCTCCTGAACTCGTCATCGAGGATAATGCCCTTCAATTATATGCCGGACGTCAAGGTCTCCGAAGGAATGAAGCTCCTGAACGAGCTCATATTCAGGAACCTTACATGCGACCGGGAGCAGAGGTACCTGATACTCTGCTGGTTCATGAGCTGCTTCCTTATGGACTTCTCACCGTACTCGGCCCTCATGAAATTCTCGGGCTCGAGCTCATCGGGCAAGACGACGGCGGCGAAGCTACTGAACCTGCTCCTATACGGCGACCCTCACCTGTCGGACCCTACGGCGAGCGCGGCATATACCGTGGCCGCGAGCAACCCGCTCTTAACCATAGACAACCTGGAGAGCGACGACGTGACGAAGGGGATATTAAAGTTCCTGCTCCTCTCTGTGACGAAAGGATCCAAGGAGAAGCGGGCCGGGGGCACGGACACGGAGACGGTAGAAGAGACCCCGAAGGCCCTTGTGCTCATAACGGCCATAGAGCCCTTCGCCAAGACGGAGCTCATAAACAGGACCTACGATATAGAGTTTTCGCACAGGCACAAGAGCGACGACTTTTTCGAGGACGACGTCAATACCAGCATCCTTAAAGAGAGGGATAAGATGCTCTCGGCGATACTGAAGATCATATCGAGCCTGGTGCTGCCGAACCTCGACAGGCGCCGGGAGTATAACATCGTACTCAAAAAAGAGTACCGTGGCCACTCGAAGGAGAGGACGAACGAATATCTGGCCATGCTCTCGCTACTGCTGGAGGGGGTGCTCAAGTACATACCCTTCTACGACGAGGACGAGACCGAGCTGCTGGATCTCCGGGACAACGGGGCGGCAGAGACGAGGCGGAAGTGGATAGAGTATCAGAACGAGAAGGCCAAGGAGACCGAGGTGGGCACCAACCCGATACTCACCATGTTAAACAGCCTGTGGCGGGAGTACAGCCTGCTCCTTAAGGATAAACACGACTTCGAGAGCATCGGCGACGGGGAGCTGGGGTATCGTCTCACTCATCATGACTATGGGCTGGAGATGACCGTGGAGGCCAATAAGGACTACGTGGAATTTCTGGCATCGAGCGGGGATCTCTTCACGCTCTTCTCGAAGCTCTGTAAGGCGCTGGGGATGCGGCAGCCTTACCGGAACCAGCGGCAGCTCGGCGTGAGGCTCGTGAACGACGAGCACTCCCTGAAGGACGACCACTGGTCGCTCATTAAGAAGCCCGGGCAGAACCACTACGTCTGTATCCATGGAGAGCGGAAATACAAGTTCAGGAAGGCTCTTAAGGTGGAAAATGCGATATCCTAATAATATCAACAGGTTGCGTGTTTTTCTCCTTTTTTTTGTTTTATACGGGAAAAAATATCAAGGGGCATCTCTCTCAACATCCACCTCTTCCACCCAAATTCTATTTTTATTAATAATATCAATACGTTAAGTGGGTGGATGTTGTGGGTGGATGTTGGGTGGATGTGGGTGGATGTTGGGTGGATGTTAGACTAAAATTAAATCAACATCAACCCAGTGAAATCAACAGGTTACGGCATTAAGGGTGGAAGAGGGGTGGAAGCTTCAACCCAACATCCACCCAAAAAAGAGCAATATAATCAAGAAGTTGAGTAGATTGGGTGGAAGAGGTGGATGTTTACGGCGGCTATAAGGCAAAACTCCAAACCTTTATTCGCGCCGTAAAAGGGGTGTCCAGGGGGCTGTGGCGCGGGGATCAGGGGCTTTATAAGGGTGTAACGGGCTTGTATGGCTCGTGAAAGGTTAGTTTTACTACCCATTATTAAACTCTTTATATTTCTTATAAGTTATTAATAGATAAAGGGAATATCTACTCTGTTTTTGATATCTATTGGCGACTTCTTTTGAGGGGCCTTGGAACGAACCTAAAAACGAAATGAATAAGCTAATAATAACATATAGATACACTTATAAGGGCAGGACCGTGGGTTTAAATAGGGGTACCCCCGGGCAAAAAACTAGGCTTTAAAAGAGCTTATAGGTACCTAGTAGCGATTATAAATTGGAGCTGATTTTTGAATAGCTTGAAAAAATGGGTGGTTCAGGGGGCATCATCGAAATCAGCCGGGTCCAGGGGGTTGATAAGGCTGCCTGAGCTCCTGGCGGGCTTCGATGAATATCTTATTGCGCTTAAAGGGCAGGCTCTAGGGACCTCTAAGAGGTATATCAGGAGCCTTGAGCAGTTTTTCGAGTGGCTTGAAAAATCGGGGGGCGCGGGGGGAAGCGCCGATATCGCTTATATCCGGACCGGCGACGTCGAGCGATGGATGAAGGACCTCTATTACCACCAGGGGCAGCAGAAGGGGGTAACCCGGGCCGTAAAGCTGGCGGCGATCAAGTCCTTTTGGCAGTACCTCCTTTATCAAGGGTATATCAAGGTAGACCCGATGGAGCGGGTCCCGTCGCCCAAGACGTCGCGGCCGGTGCCTCAGAAGTTTTCCGAAGCGCAGTTGAAGAAGATCTTCGCCGCACCGGATCTATCCACCAGGAAGGGTATTAGGGATCTGGCGATATTAAAGGTCCTCTTCGGCGCCGGGCCTCGAGTAAACGAGCTTAAGGAGCTGGAGATGGGATCCCTTAAGTTCGAGGGGGCTGATATATACCTTCAGTTCCAAGGGAAGGGGAATAAAGAGCGCCTCGTCCGCCTCCGGAAGAACCCTTCAGACTCGCTCAAGCTCTGGTTGGAAATCCGGGAGGAGTTTGTGAGCGGCGAATATACCCAGGGGAAGGGGCCCGTCTTTTGCTCGATGGCCAGGAACCGGCCGGGCCGTCCCCTCTCGGCTAACGGGTATAACCAGATCCTTAAGCTCTATGCCGCCCGCATGGGTATTACCGACGAGAAGGTCTTCGTCCACAAGATGCGATCGACCTTTGCTACGGCGCTTTATGACGCGGGCTTCGATATCTATATGGTCTCGCTTATCATGGGACATGAATCTGTCGAGACGACGAAGAGGTATATCGTGGTAAGCGAGAAGGCCCTTAAGAAGACGGCTATCCCTAACGATATTTGGAGGCGGCTTGAAAGTTCAGATTAGCGGTGAAGGGTTTCTACCCGACATAGAGCGGCTGTTGAACGAGGTTTGTGGCGATCCCAGGGGATCGGAGGTACTCAAACGCCTGTGTAAGAGCTACCAGGGGGAGAAGATAGAGATCCCAAATATGACGAAACTCTATCGTCAGCGTCGAGATGAGCAGATCCGAGCGGCTTTTAATGGTGAGAACTTTTTAGAGCTCGCTGATGAGTGGGGCTTAACTGAGCGCTGGGTAAGAGAGCTTATAACTGGCATTAAATAAAGGACGGCAGTCCCCGGGAGTTCGCACCTCCCTGAAACCATGTGAAAAAGCACATGACGGACCAGGTCCGCTACCGTCCTCGCCCCGCGCGGAGCAAGGATAGTGTAGCAGTCTGGAGTGTAATAATTCAACCGTTATAGGGAGGTGCGACAGTAATTATGAGTATAATCCCATGGATCGGCGGCAAGGGCCGCCTGGCAAAACAGATCTTACCGGTTTTTCCTGAACATACCTGCTACGTAGAACCCTTCGCCGGTGGTGCCGCTCTTTTCTTCCTTAAAGAGCCGTCGAAGGTTGAAGTCATAAACGATATCAATCTCGACCTGGTGACTCTTTACCGAGTACTCCAGAACCACCTGGAGGAGTTTGTAAGACAGTTCCGGTGGGCGCTTACGAGCCGTAAGATATACGAATGGCTCCAAGCCACTCCACCAAACACCCTAACCGATATCCAGCGGGCAGCTCGCTTCTATTACCTCCAGCGGAGCTCGTTCGGCGGTAGGGTTCATGGGCAGAGCTTCGGTACGGCCACGACGAGTAAGCCAAGGATAAACCTCTTGAGGATAGAGGAGGAACTCAGTGAGGCGCATATAAGACTATCAAGGGTATTTATCGAGCACCTGCCGTGGGTGAAGTGTATTGAGAAGTACGACCGCCCGCACAGTCTTTTCTATTGCGACCCGCCATATTGGGAAACTGAGGGGTATGGTGTGGATTTTGCATTTGAAGAGTATGAGCGTCTTTCCGAGCTTGCCCGCTCGATAGAGGGGAGTATGATAATAAGCGTGAACGATCACCCGGAGATGCGGCGGGTATTTAAGGGTTTCAATATGGAGACCCTCAAGATCAACTACTCATTGGGGAGTAAGTACGGGAAGGCAGCACTCAAGAAGGAGTTATTGATAAGGAGTTGGTGAAGTCTATGGGTAGACAAAGATAATATGTTTTGTTAGAGTTTAATTAATATATTTACGGTGTGCTTTTTCTTGGAGGTTTGGTTTGGAAGCAGAGACTTGTTCTAATATTTCTGTTATAAAAGACATTATTATTGCTTTTGCCGCAGTAGTGACGACATGTCTTGCGTTTTATGGAGTAACAAGCTGGAAAAGAGAGATATCGGGTAAAGTCAAATATGACTCTGCCCGCAACCTTCTACTGGCAACCTATAAATTAAGAGATGCGATTTTTGATGCACGGGACCCACTTATTTCAGCTTCAGAGTTTACAGAGAGCGATGCCCACTCAGAGGCACCGTCCAGTAGGTATAATGCACATATAGACGTTTTCCATAATAGATGGAAGCCTATATGGGTTTCTTTAATAGAATACGATGCGGCTACCTTGGAGGCGGAGGCTGTCTTTGGGGTTAATGTAAAACATATCTCTAGTAGATTTAGAGATTGTGTTGAAACTTTATGGAAATCAACAGAATTCTATTTAGATATAATGGCTGGCAACACAGACCCAAGAGATGAAAAGGTAGTGATAGAAAACAGAAACGAAGTATTTGCTACCCGTAATTCAGAGGATGATATATCAACCAAAATAAAGAAAGCAATCTCTTTAATGGAGGTTTACCTAAAACCCATATTGAAGCGTTAGAAAAAAGCTATTGATGATAAAGAAAGTGAAGTTTTCCCCCTAAAAACTTCACAAATTACCTGTTAACGTAACGGGCATAAGGTTAATCCTTATGCCCGTTTTTTTATTGGAGAATTCAATGAGGTAGACTCTATTGACTTTTTTTCGTGATACCGGCCCGCCCGCTGCGGGTACGGACATTTTAATATTTAAGGCCACCCGTATGGGTGGCCTTTCTCTTTTTCAGGGTGGGTGATGACGGAAGAGACGTCCAAAGAGTATGAGGGGACCGGCCTTCCGGAGAGCCTGAGGGTCAAGCGGCCCTATACCATGAGCAAGGCTGCGCTTAAGGCCCGCAGGGAGAATGCCCAAAAGTCCACGGGGCCGACCTCCGACGATGGCAAGGCCGCGAGCTCCAGGAACGCCTGGAAGCATGGCCTCTACGCGCAGACCTTCTTCGGAACACTCGGTAAGCCGTGCCAGAGCTCGTGCCACAAGTACGCCGAGTGCGAGCTCGTTAGAGACGAAGTTGTACACCCCGGAGAGACCTGCCTTGACCGGCAATACATGGCCGAGGCCGTCGATACCATTTTTAATGCCATCAAAAGCAAGGAGTACGACGACTTTCAGGGGCTAGCGGCTATAGAAATGGCCGGGGCATTCGATATCCTTCGCCAGATGAAGGAGGCTATCCTCGAGGACGGCGTCGTCGTAAAGAGCGAGAAGCACGGTAAACACGGCTCCATCATCGGCTACGAGTATATGCCTCACCCGGCATTAGCGCATTACATGAAGCTCCTTGAGAAGCTCAACCTCTCTCCCGGGGAGTTTATGTTGACGCCAAAGGAGATCGAGAAGGCGAAGCGGAGTGACGAGGAGGAGAAGAAGGATAATATCGCTAACCACCTAGCCAATACGGTTAGCAAGCTCGCAGACAAGATACCCGGCGGGCCGTGAACCTGGAGATCATTAAGGGGAAGCTCCTGATCCCCGAGGAGGCGTTGGACGCCTTCCTTCAGGGACGGGGGTGGAGTTGGCAGCAGCTGGCACGAGGCGACCTGGAACTAAGCTTCGATGATATTCACCTCGGCCTTATCTGCTCAAGTCCAGAATGGTGGTCAAGGGCCTTCCTGGTGGAGCCGGACACGGGGGACCCATACATTTATTTCCCCTACCAGGTCCCCAGCCTGCTCGACGAAGGCGACGTCATTCACTCGGACGGGGCCGAGGTAGGTAAGACCAGAGAGATAGGCAACCTGCTCCTCTGGAAGAGTTTTACGAAGAAAGGGGCTTCATCCCTTGTAGGAGCTCCGGAGCAGGTTCACCTCGACGAGATCATCGAGTACTGCATAGAGCAGATAGAAGACTCGAAGGTATTAAAACCCGGGCTTAAGAGGCATAAGAAGCACCCGCACCACGTAATTACGTTTCAGAACCGGGCGAAGATCTACTTCTGTCCGGCGGGTTTTGCGGGGGTAAGTTTTAGAGGCAAGCATGTCAGGGATTATGCGTTCCTGGATGAAGCTGCCAAACTGCATAATCCTAAAATATGGGAGGAGTTCTGGCGGTCAGGAAAGCCCGGATGCGTATTCAGACTTTACTCGGTACCGGACGGAGTCAGGACTACGAATTTTTACAGGCTGAAGGAAGCCGCCAAGGGGAATGTAAACCTTCAGGGCAGCGACAGGGAGCCGGACGAGCTTGATGGAATTCTCAAAGAGCGCAAATTCACTTATTACAACTGGAAGAAGACCGACCAGCCCTCTCCCTTCTGGACACCGGAGCGGCAGCGGTTTTACGAGAAGCTTTACGGCGGCCGCGATAGCGGCGGATACCGCCGTAACGTGCTCGGCGAGGACGGCGACCCGGAAAACCCGGTCTTTCCGTGGCACCACCTTGAGGCGTGCCTTAAGGATATTCCTGAGTATAAGGCCCTCAAGCTGCTTTTTGACGAGGGCTCCGGCACTGTAAGTATCTTCTCCGCATCTTACAGGCTTAATGCGAAGGGCGGAGACAAGACGGGGAAGGAGGAGCTCCTGGAGGACCGGACGGTCAGCCGCAGCGGCTTCAACCTGAGAGAGGTCATCAGGGACGCATTCAGCCCTATACCGGGGCTTAAGTATTTCGGCGGGGACTTCGGCTTCTCGAACGACCCGACAGAGATCCTGGTCAGGCTGATAATAGGCAAGACATGGCGGACGGTAGCGAGGCTCCATATGAAAGGCGCCACCTACGACCTCCAGGCCGAAGCCATAGACATCATGGACGATATATTCGAACCCAAGGGTATCGGCCAGGATTTCGGCAACGCAGGCAGCGCTCTCGTCCATATGCTACAGGCCGAGGACGCCTACCCGGAGAAACATTACGATGAGAAGGTCACGGGGTATCAATTCGCCGAGGCCTACGACGATATCGACGAGAACGGCGAGGTCATCGAGGACAAGAAGACCGGGAAGCCGAAGAGGAAGCCGGCGAAGGAACTCGCAACCGGCATCATGCAGCAGAAGATGCAGCGGCGCGAGTGGGAGATGCCACCCGACCCGGACTTAATCAGGTCTTATTCTAGCCATACATACACGATCGGCTCCAGGAACATTATTTACAGCAAGGTAGACGACCACACGATAGACGCCGACAGGGCGTGTACGCTAAAGATGGTAATCCCCGACGAGACCGGGGCGGATATGTTTGAAGGCGGAGCAAGTTTTAGATGAGTCTAATTAGAAATATCTTCGGATCGAAGCAGAAAAAGGACGACGGACCTCCGGGGCCCCTTCAGCGGGAAGCCAACCCCCAGGGGCCGTATACTTCGCTTTTTAAGAATTATGTCGCGCGCAAGGTGAGCCCGTCGCTCTATGAGGCACTGCGTGAGTCCATACCTGTAATTGACACCGCCATTGGAAAACTCACCACCCTTGACGGGTTGGTTGTGGTCGATGGAGATAATAAAGGGCTTGTTCAAGAGATAGAGGATTGGAAAGGCAGTGTCCGGGTCAACGATATGGAACGGGGTTTTCAGTCCTTCGTTAATAACCAGGGAGGCGAGACATACGAGCAGGGCTTCTGTATCGCCGAGGCGGTACCTAACCGCGATAAGACAGATATCGTGCGCCTGAACGTCGCCGACAGTAAGGATATACGCTTTCGCAAGGGTAAGGGCGGCATGGAGGTATGGTACCGAGGTAGGAGCGATTACAAGGGCAGATCAAGGGATTCTACCGAGCAGGTAGGCGATATCCTGAGGGACAACATCTCCGCTGCGGATATCTCATCGCTTATTGAGCAGGGGTGGGTGCAGCTTGACAACGATAAGGTTATCTACTCGTCGATAGCTAACGAGAACTCGAACCCCTACGGCACGAGCATCATTCGCTCGATGCCTTTCGTCGCAAAGACCCTTCTAACGATAGAGAACGCCACGCTCAACAGCTGGGAGCGTTTCGGCGATCCCATGTATAAGGTCCTCTATAAGGCAGGCAAAAAAAAGCTGGGAGAGGATATCGTCAAAGATAGAGCAGAGGCACTCAAGAAGGCTTTTAAGTCCTTAATCCAGGGGAAGCGCGAAGGGAAATCCGGGGACCTGGTATGGGGAGTGGATAGCGACTCGGATATTGTCATACAAGTCATTGGTGCGGACAACCAGGTGCTTGAAATGGAGATACCCACACGCCACGCCCTGGAGCAGATATGCGCCAAGACGGGGCTCTTCCCATGGGTATTCGGCTTCGTGTGGGGGACGAATGAACGCCTGGCTCAACAACAGTCGACTCTAATGCTCCAGGAGGCCGAGACGAGGTGTTCTCCACGGCTGCCGGTCTATACGAAAATCATAGAGGATATGCTCAGGCTCCGTGGTAGAAAGTGGAAGCGCGACGACTGGTTCCTCGCTTACGACAGGCCGAACCTCTTCGATATCGAGGCCCGGGCCAGGGCGAACTTCCTCGATGCGCAGGCCGAGATGGTGCGCGGAGATTCCGCAACCCGCCGTGAGGATCCTCCGGAAAAGGGCGCAGCGCCGACGAGGAGTAAGGGCAGCAAATGCTGCGGTGAAACTCAAGCAAAAGAGGCGCGCCCTATACCGCACCCGGAGCTTGACGCCGTAGAGAATACCTTACTCGATAAGCTGACCGAGGGGTGGAAGCAGACGGAGGAGAAGGTCCTGACGATCCTCAAGCTGCCGAGTGAATCGAAGTCGGTTAAGGGCCCGGAGGACCTACCCCTGGCAGAGGAGTTTAAGTTCACAGATGAGCAAGTAGCCGCTGTCAAAAAAGCCATGAAGGATTTCGCTGGTGAATGGAACCCGGCATATGACGAAAGCAGGGCTCTCTCCTTCTATTACGGCGAGTCATACAGCCTCGGCGCTATTCAGGCGGCCCACATGACGGGTGCTTCCAGGCCAATAATAGACATTATCACCAATTCAGAGATATTCGAGAAACTTGTTGAGACGGGCTTCGAAAGGGTTAAAAGCAACACTACGCGCGTTCTGTTGGAGAAAATTATACCGGAGATGGAAGCGCATATGCTCGCCGGGTCGAACCCGAGGCATGTGGCCAGACAGCTCTCAAAGATATTCGGGGACGCCAATAACAGTTGGGAGCGCCTGGCTCGCTCGGAGATGAGTATGGCAGCCGAGCGAGGGAAGCTGGATGAATTCAAGGCTGAGGAGGTTAAGAAGGTCGAGTTCGTGTCGGCCCCGGACGCCTGTCCTATCTGTCAGGCACTCGTAGGTATTTATGACATAGATAAGGTGCCGCTGCCGGTAGAGGCTACTCACCCGCGGTGCTACTGCACGCTCGCATCTGTAATTGAAAATTGAAAGGAGAGAGAGGATGACTGAAAAGAAGGGTAACGAGACTATAACCGAGACGAAGACCGGGGGGGAGAAGACCTTCGGAGGACCCGGAGTAGAGGGAAAGAAGACCGCCGACAAGAAAGCCCCGAAGAAGCCTAAGGCCGACAAGGGGCCCAGTAAGAAGGAGCTGGAGGCCGAGCTCGACGCGGCAAAGGCTAAGCACAAGAGATGCTGCGAGGAGGAGGATAAGGGCGGCATTATGACCGGACAGATTATGACCAGCCGCCAGGCCCGTGAGAGGGCGATTAAGGATATCGAGTGGCGGATAGAGAACCACGGCAAGAAGGGGTAGGCCCATGAAGATAAAACAGCTTGCCCTAAAGGGCTTCGGCAAGGGGGCTGAGGTTTTAGATGATCAGCTTACACTTATCAGCAAGTATACCCTCGAAGAAATCAAAGCCGAGGATCTCTACGTGCGGAAGGTGCGCCTTGCCCATAACGCGATAGACAGGGACAACGAGCGTTTCAGCGAGGAGCTCCTTAAGGCCTTTATGGAAACGCTTCCAGGAAAATCATTCCTTATAGGGCATGCGTGGGGACCTCCCGGCGAGGGGATATTTTTCAAGGCCGAGCTCGAAGAGATGTCACTGGAAGAGGCCCGCAGCTCCACAGGTGAGGATATAAAGCTCCCCGAGGGGGTGACAAAGGTCGTCTTCCTCCTTGGATGGTTCTATACGACCAGGACGCCGGATAAAGAAGCGCTCCTTAAAGATATAGACGCCGGGATAGCGCGTCATGTCTCCATAGGATTCAACGCTTCTTCCCGCGTTAAGGAGGTAAACGAGGAGAGTGGTGAGACCCTCTACTGGGAATACAAGGCCCCGGGGGAGGCCCTGGAAGGCTCGCTAGTATGGCTCGGCGCCCAGCCCGGTGCAACTATCACCAAGGGTGCGCATAAGGAAGGTACTTGCCGCTGCGGTCATGACGACCGCGGCGTTGACATAGAGAACGAGGATACTAAAAAGAAAGACTCAAATACAGAGGAGGATGAGAAACCTATGAAAAATTTAATGAAGGCGCTGGGGCTACCTCCTGCGACTGAAGAGGCCGACGCCGTTGACGCAGTGAAGAGACTACAGGAAAGGGAAACCAGGCTCAAGACCTACGAGCCTGTTTTAGCGGAGCTCGGGGACGACATTACTGTCGAGACAGCTAAGACCCTCAAGGCCAACGCCGAGGACGGCAAGGTGTACAGGGAGGACCTAATCAAGAAGCAGGTGAAATTTGAGAGGCTTCTGAAGCGGGTCGGCGACTCGGATGAAGATGTGAAGGCACGCGAGAAGCAGCTCGCCGCCAAGACCCTGGATGAGATCAAGGGGGATATCGACTTCCTTACGCCCATGGTGAATGCAAAATTCCCGGACGAAGGGCAGCTCAATACCAAGGGTGTCGCCGAAAATAGGGATGACAGCGAGGTAGGAACCAAGGGGAGGCGCAGCTTCAGGAAGAAGAAGGCATCCAAGAAGGAGGAGTAATTCAAGAATATCCTCCTATTAAATTTCACCTAACTTTTAATTTGTAAGGAGTATAGATAATGGCAAAGGCAACGAACCTAACCGATAGTCTCAGGACTAAGACGTTAAAATACACTCACACCGCCGCGGTAGCCGAGGACGACATTATCCTCCTGGGCGGCAGGGTGCTCATAGCTTTCGACGACTACCTGGCCAACGCGGAAGGCGTTTACGTCCACGGGGGAGAGAGGGTAGAAGCGCCCAAGGCGGCCGTGGCTCTCACCTCGGGTGAAACGGCCTACTGGGATAATGGCGCGGCTAACTTCACCAACGTGGTAGGCACCAACACCAAGTGCGGCATCTTCGTCGAGGATAAGCTTGGAGGGGACGCGCTCTGCGTACTGGAACTCGACAACAGCGTTAACTACTAGACCGGAGGAACTGTTTTTACCGGCTTAACAATTTATAGATAGAGGAGGATGAGATAAATGCGTAATTCAACTGGCATAGACTGGGAGGCGTTTACAAAAGACGTTGACGACCCTCAGGCAATAAAGGACCTTGCTTTAGATCTCTCGGATTACTTCAAGGAGCCTGCCGAGGCCGCGGCTAAGGCCCAGGGGACAAAGATGTTCCCATCCGACGGAAACCTTACTGGGGCTATCCCGATAATAAATGTTTTCTCCAATACTGCGGAGGTGGATTTCGGCTACGAGAGGGTATTCGACTTCGTTGACATGAGGGGGTCAACGTCCAAGACCTTCGAAATACTGGACACCACTAACGGTATAACCTTCGAGCAGGTCAAAGAAGGCGATGTGATTAAACTCAGGAAGGTGTCCACAGCAAAGGCCCCAGTCGGGTATCTCAAATACGGCGGCGGCCTCGGCTTCCTGGACGACTGGTTCCGTTTTAACCAGTATTACCTGATGGACGATATCGTCAGGGACGTCAGGGCAAAGTACTACAACACCATGGCGGGGGTTCATTACAGCCTGATTACCGGGCTTACCGGCATAGACCAGGCCTTCGCCACGGACGACGTCACCACCATCAACAACGCGTGCGCCCAGATACTGAAGGACCTCGAAGGGAAGGGGTACGCCCCCGGGGAGAACCCGTCCTTTAAGATACTTTGCGGTGTGGGATTGAAGGCGCGTATAGCCAAGGCGCTGGCTGCGGCTTTCTATCTGCCCAACAGTAACAACAACCAGATCGTCTACAACATCGATGAGGTAATAGCCTCATCGAAGATCCCAGATGCGAATTACTGGGTATGTGTGCCGGGAATAAAGAGCAAGAGGGCGGTATGGGACGACCTTAATTCCGAGAGTCAGAGGGACGCATTGAGGCGCGCAGAGGACATAACCTGGGAGGGCAAGTTCAATGCCGCGATAGCAGACAAGCTGCTCTTCAAAAAGTGCGCTCTCGCCTAAGGCTAGTCTGAGAAGGTAGGGAAGTAAAGTGAATTCCCGGAGGCCCTAGGGCCTCCGGGATAGTTGAAGGGGTTTCATAGATCATGTCAAAAGCTACGCCGCAGGATGTACTTAATATGGGATTCAGCCTCCCGTCGCTTAACGACCTTACTGGCTCGCATCCGGATATAGATGCCTTCGTGCAGGAGATCCTCGACAGGAACGTCCTTGAGGTACAGGACCTGCTCGGCAGGGGGACGACGATATATGAGGATGCGACGCGCCTTAATGACGTGAAGCGGCTTGAGATTCTCCTGGCTGCGGCTGAGCTATGGGACCGTAAGGCGAACTACCGTCTGGCGGATATCACCTCAAAGGACGCCCCGAGCGGACAGGACGAGCGGAACCGCGCGAAGGCGTGCAGGAACGATGCCATGAAGATAGCGGAGCGGCTGGTGAATATCATAGGCAGCGACTCTTTTGCCGGATCGGCGGAGGTATCAAGCCATTTCGTTCAGGATGAGGGGTCGTAGATGCTCAACATATCGGTCACCCTCAAGAACGAACGCCTGGTCATAAGCGGCCTCAACAGACTCGATAAGGGGATTGAGCAGAAGGCGCTACCCCGGGCCTTAAGGAAGATAGGCTCGGGCGTGGCGAGGATCTCGATAGACCTGCTCACCGGGTCCCGGCGCGGGGTGCAGACTATCAAGTCGCGTAACGGCATCGAGCGGACCGTCATAGGCAAGAGCGAGGCGGCGGGCGAGTACCCGGTACCCAGGGTAGTGGGCCACCTCCGGAGGATGCTCCAGTGGATCGGACCCGGGCGCAGCAAGTCGATAGATGGGGTCTCATTTACGACGGGGCTTAATGAGGCGGTAGTCTTTAACACCGCCCGTTATGCATCTCAGATTCACGAGGGGAAGGGGTCAAGCGCGAAGTACGGCCCACGTCCATTTATCGACGATGCCTTCAAGCGATTCGACACGCGAGGAGCGGTTGAAAAAGAGGTGAAAAAGGAGACGGATGGCTTTAAGTAGTTTTACCGACGTAACGGAACTCATCAAAAAGGCGCTCGAAGGAAGCAGCGCGCTCGAAACCTTTTGCGCCGTGAACCTGGGAGGAGACCTGACGGTTAAGAAAGAGTACAAAAAGAGCACGGATGTAGGGCTTACGGAGTTGCCTATCATTATGATAACGGCTCCACAGCATGACAGAGAGATCTTTACAGGGGGGCTTATCGGGCGTACCTCGACGGTACTGCTCTATTGCGGCTTTCACCAGAAGGATAGGTCGCTCGGGCAGGATCAGTTCGTACTCTTCGAAGAGGAGGTAATAAAGGCCCTCTTCGCGGATCAGGGGATGAAGGTCGAAGAGCTAAATATAATACCCGGTGGTTCCGCTAACGACGAAGGATACTTTCATCCCATTTATTTCTTTGCAATTGAGCTCACGATGTTCATAGAGGAGGTTATATAGGAGAAGCCATGGCTAATCAAAAGAAGGAAACTAAATACAAATGCACTATGCCTCACACCTCGGAGCCGAAAGGGAAGCCGATGGTTACCTTCGAGGCCGGGGCGGAGTACTCGGCCAAGGAGATGAAACTCTCGGATAAGCCAGGGTGCTTCGAGGCGGTGGAGAAGAATGTAGAGGAGGTGAAGGCCAGTGATAACTAAGAAGGGTTTCGACGAGCAGTTGATGATATCGGCCTTTAAGAAGGAGTTGACCTACGGCGCCGGCGTAACGATGAGCGCGGCGAATGCCTGCTCGATGCGCGGCTATAACGCTACGGCTAAATGGGAAGACGAGGTCGATACGGACAAGGATACCACCACGGGGCAGGAGCACGGCACGGAGCAGGATATTTTAATGAAGAGGACGGCCTTCAGTTACGAGGAGCCGCGCCTCAAGCCGAATAGCCTGGCGCTCTTTGCAGGGCTCGTTATGGGGGATATCACAGTCACCCAGGACGCCCTCCTGCCGGCATACAGGCATACTATTATCCCGGTACCGGTCGGCACGGCGATACCGAGCGTACAGCTGGAGCACAAGAAGGGTGGAAAACAGTATGCGTATAAGGGGATAAAGGGGAATTCCATCAAGATAGGCGGTGAGTCGGGGAAATACCTGAATGGCGCCGTTGAACTTATCGGCGGCGGCGACAGGGCGACTTCGGCGACGGCCTTCGTGCCAGCTATTACCGAGAGCTTCATGAAGATCGGAAACTGCAAGGTCTGGATGGAGAACGGCCCGGCTATCGTTATAGCCGGGGCCCGGACCCAGGGGACGCAGGATATATCGAGCGGGGCTCCCGTGGACCTCGGGGCGCGCTTCAAGTCCTTCGAGTGTACCTTCAACAACAACTGCGAACGGCAGGACGGCTCAGGAGGCGGAGACCTGAGCCTCGATATCGACTATGGCCGAAGGACGATGGAGCTGAGCTTCACGCTGCTCTTTAACGGACAGACGGAAATAGATCATTTCGACCAACAGAACCCGCTCGCCATAGAGTTCGATGTCAAAGGGGCGCTCATAGACCCGGCCGGCGCGATGTATTACGGCGGGCAGATAATCATACCGCGCTTCAAGCTGAAGGCGTCTCCGCTGCCGGAGGGAGGCGTTAACGACGTGCTCACATGCAAACTCGACTGCGACGTGGAGGACGACGGGACCAACCCGGTAATGATTATCGAGGCCTACACCGCGCAGCCGCTGTACCTGGCTGCGTAACAGGATTAACAACCTTGCGCGGGGTGGCGGCTTACCTGTTGTCCGTCAGGCCGGAAGGCCAGCCCCGCGTAACAACAACAGGAGGAATTATCAGATGGCAAGACTTCAAAGGGAATGGACAGTTACGGCAGAACTTGGCGATGAGGAGGTAAAGTTTACACTCCGCGAGGCGACGAACGAGGAGATCAATGGGTTTCTCGGCAGCCGCTACGATATCCAGGCTAAGGGAAGGAAGGTAAAGGCTGATGACAAGTCGGTAAAAGCCCGCTGCTCTTTCTTCGACGATCTGCTCACCAAGATAGAAAACCTCGAGGATGAGGACGGGGATCCCGTAACCCTAGAGAGAAAAGAGAAGATTCCGTCGAAGTGGAAGAACGCGGCGATCTTAGAAAAGTATGAAGCCTCTGATGTAGAGGTAGACGCAAAAAACTAATAGAGGACCTGAGGCTGCTGCACGAGCAGTCGAAGGTCCCCGGGTGCGACGAGTGTACAGACGCGGAGGAGAACCCTCCCGATTATTTAGAGGAGCATGTCTGTCCGGGCTGCGCGCACTATAAATATGTAGATAACCCCGCACTGGAGAAGCTGCTCCACTACAAGGGGCTTATCGAGGGCGGTTGCCCGGTCGGGCGGCACGAGCTGCTGGACAGCGAGTGGAAGGCTCTAGGGGCGATAAAGGCTGAATGCGAACGCATAGCGCACGAAGAGGCGAAGGAAAAGACAGATGGCCAGAATAGGAGCTGAAGGCGACGTATCGGTAGTAGTCGGCACCGGCTATATCGGCAAGGGTGTCGACCAGGCGAAGAAGGACGTCGGTACTCTCGGCAGGAAGACGAAGTCCGTTACGGCCATGATGGCCAGGCAGTACGACCTCGTCAAGGCCAGCGTTATAAGCCTACAGGGAGCGATAGCCGCGACAGCCGTGATAGTTGGCGTTCGTGCTCTGGCCAACGCCGCTATGGATATTGAAGAGGCGGAGATTAGTGTAGCCAAGACGACGGGCCTGGCTGGGAAAGAAATGGAACTCTTCCGGGAGCGTATCCGGGCACTTTCCCTTGAGATGAAGGGTATCGAAATTGGAGAGCTGCTGGAGATATCCAGGATAGCGGGGCAGATGGGGCAGAAAGACGGCCCACAGATAGCCAGTTTTGCCCAGGACATAGCAATGATCGCCGTCGCAACGGACCTTACGGCAGAGGCTGCGGCGGAGAATTTCGCACAGATAACCAATGTGATGAAGGAGCCAATTGAGAAGACGAGGCTCCTTGCTTCGGTGATGAACGAGCTCTCTAATAATTCGGTCGCTACGGCTTCCCAGATTGCGAACCTTACGCTGCGCATGGGCGGAGCTGCCGAAAAACTGGGGTTGACAACCCCGGAGGTTATGGCCCTGGCGGCCACATTAAGGGAGACCGGAGTTGAGATAGAGGTCGGCGGTACATCCATGTCGCAAATTATGCTGAAGATGATATCCGATGTTGAGGGTTTTGCCCGAGCCTCCGGTGTTTCGTTTAAGGAGTTTGACCGTACGTTAAGGGATAGCCCAATAGAAGCGCTCCAGATGCTGCTTGACCGTCTGGGCGAGCTGGATAAGTTTAAAGCCATGGAGGTAATTAATAGCCTTGGTCTTGCAGGGACAAGAACGTCCGGCACTCTTCTGAAACTCAGCAGCGGTGTCGATATTTTTAAAGAACAACTTGCAAGAGCGAATGCAGAGGCACTCCTGGGGACCTCTATCATGATCGAGTACGAGGCGGCCTCGGAAGGGGCGAGGTCTACTCTTGACCTGTTGTGGAATATGGTGAAGATATTGGCCTCGGAGATAGGGGATTCCCTCCTCCCTGCGATCAAGTCCATCGTCCCTGTGGTTATTAATGCTACGAAGGAGTTTATTTCTTTCGCCAAGTGGCTCGGGGAGATAGCGGCACGGGCATCCCTTTGGGTGGAGGACGGGCTTCACAAGTGGAAGCAGTGGGAGCAGGGGGTTTACAACGCCCAGACGCCGCTGGAGCAACTACAGGCTAAACTTGAGGACCTCGAGCGGCAGAACCACGAAGGGGTTCTTAATAACAACGCCGGGTTTATCGCCGAGGTCAAGAGGCTGAAGGACTTGATAGTGCGGCTCCGTGGAGTGGAGGAACAACAGAAGAAGGTGCTTGAGATAGAGAAGCAGGTGGTGGAAGTGAAAAAGGAAGGGGCTGCCATAGTGGAGAAGAAGCAGCTCTGGTCGGAGGCGGAGCTCAAGACCCTCGAAGAGATACAGAAGGTAAGCTTGCCGCTCGTTACGCAACTGGGCGCCCTCAATGACCAATACAACAAACTTACTTTGAGCGCCAGCGCCTACGACGAAGTGCTCAGGCAGAAGCTAGTTAGCGAAGGGGCGGAGGTAGAGATAGTAAACCAGCTCATTGCGGCACGGCAGAGGCTCCGGGCGGAGGAGGAGGCGCAGGCAGCGGCAAAAGAACTTGCTCGACTGGAAGCCGATAGCCCATATAACGAGGGCGGCGGTACGGAGATAGAGAGGATCATAGCAGAATATCAGATGAAGCGTGACGTTCTTCTTGATCATAATACCCAGGTGATTCAGATGATGATACAAGCTGGTAGATCACAGGCGGAGGTTGAGGCAAGGTACAGTCAGCTCAAGATGCAGTACGTCAACAAGGAGAAGCAGCTCCGTCTTCAAGCATACGCTCAGTCATTCGGTGCGGCGGCGAACTTCATGCAGAACCTGATGACGGTAACTAACTCGAAAAATAAGCAAATGTTCCAGGCCATGAAAGCTTTCGCTATCGCACAGACAATGATCGATGCTTATGTGGACGCCGGCGAGGCAAAGAAGGCTTTATCCGGAATACCAGTAATCGGGCCTGCCCTCGGAATAGCCGCAGCCGTAGCCGCAATAGCAGCGGGTGTGGCGCGTGCGAGGTCTATAGCCTCGACCGAGCCCGGGACCGGCGCGGGCGGGTCGGTCGGCTCCACGTCCGGGGCATTTAACGCGCCATACGGGGGCGGGTCGAATACGGCGAGCCCGGTACCGGAGAGGTTCGAGGAGCCGCAGCGGGCTCCCAGGATTATTAATTTAAATGTAACGGGTGATATTCATGACCCGGCATCGCTTGTGCGTCTGCTCGCCCCATACATCGACGAGGCGAAGGGCGATAAAGTCTCATTCGGAGCATTATAGATGGAAAAGCCGGTTTTATTATTTGATAACAGGTTTGACGACGGAACGCCGACGGTTTTGTGGCCAGGCACGGAGGCAGGGTATGACGTCCTGAACCTCAAGGATTTGAGACCTTATACTTTTTGGAAGAGTGCCGGGACTTCTCCCACGCACATCATTATTGACTGCGGGGTTGGAAAGTCTGCGGACTCGGTCGCCGTGCTAGGGCACAATCTGGCTACCGTAGGAGCGACTATTCAGGTCCTGTGTTCCGATGATAATTTTGTCGCAGACACTACCGTGGCTCTGGGACCTTTTACGGTTAATAACGATAAGGCCTTCTTCAGGGCCTTTGCGAGCCAGACGAAGCGGTATTGGAAGTTCTACCTTAGTGGGCTCACCGCTGCCCCTCAGCTTGCGGTCCTGATTGTAGGCAACAGGCTCCAGTTTCCGCGCTACCTCATGAAGGGGTACGACCCCCAGCCCGAGCAAATACACGGGAGCAGCACGCGGAGCCAGACGGGCCAGCCGCTCGGAGCGGAGGTCCGTTATATCGAGCACCAGTTCAGGGCGCGCTTCCAGCGCGTTACGGACGCGTTCTTTACGGGCACATTCAAGCCTGCGTGGGACGCGCATATCAGCAAGCTCAAGCCCTTCTTCTGGGTATGGGATTACGGCACGCACCCGGACGAGGTTTACTTCGTCAAGGTGCCGGACAAGTTCAGCCTTAAGGCCCCGTTCGACCCTGTGAGGCGGACGCTGGACCTCAGCTTCGAAGGGATAAAGGAGTAGCAGTGGCGACTTACGACGAGAAGAGGACGGCCTACAGCCGCGAGCCGCGCGTGATCGTGGTGATATCTCTCGATACCTGCGCCGAGAGCTTCGGGGTGTCTCCGTGCCTTGCGACCGGAGAGCCCTGCTACAATACCCGCTCGACCTGCAAGTACACGGCGGCGTATAACCGCACGACGAAGGATTACAAGTTTTCCATGAGAGAGGGGCCCGTTATCGGGCCTGGCATCAGGCCGTACCTCGAATCTTATACGGAACTACCGACAGAGATAAAGCCCGAGCAAGGGGTCGCCATAAACTCAAGGCTGACTCTCATCTTCAGCGACGATGAGAAAGACCCGGATATCGGCGTGGATCCATACGTCTCGCAGCGCACGAGCGTCCAGGGCAGCTTCTGGAAGAAACTCCTTGCCAGGAATCCTTATTACCCGGGACGGACGGTCCTGGTGAAGAGGGGCTATGAGGGGCTAGCGGAGGTCGACTACCAGACGGTAACGAAGGGTATCATCGACTCAATAAAGGGGCCCACGAACGGCCAGCTCAAGATGGTCGTGAAGGACTACCTGAAGAAGGCAGATAACGTCGATATCCCCGCCACGACGAGAGGCAAAGTGGCGGACAACCCTCTTGCCGTAGGAGCCGTCACGATCAACCTCGACGACGCTGCGGAGTACGAGGCTGCCGGTCACATCCGTATAGGCGACGAGATAATCCAGTACGCCGGCAAGAGCGGCAACCAGCTCACCGGCTGCACCAGGGGCAAGTTCGGCACCGTCGCGGCACAGCACTCTTTCGATGCGCAAGTGCAACAGACGCGTGTCTACGAGAATATGAACCCCTGGGATATCATCTACTCGATACTGACCGCAGACGTGGGGATGGCCGCTGCGGATATAGATGTAACCGGGGCCGAGGCCGAGCGCGACACCTGGCTTGAGGGCTGGTTCTTTACGGCGTATATATCGAGCCCGATGAAGGGGGGCGAGGCTATCCGCGAGATATGCGAGCAGACCATCAGTAATATCTGGTGGAACCACGAGACGCTGAAGGCCAGGTTCAAGGTGCTTGCGCCCGTGACTCCGGGGCAGACGGCTAAGGTCATTACCGACGCCGTGAATATCGAGGAGAAGTCAACCAGGACAGAGCATAACGAGAAGGCGAGGGTCTCCCGGGCGATCGTCTATTACAATAAGGACGTCCTTGGAGACGACGAGAAGCCCGAGAACTACTCCGCCGATATCAATATCGACGCGGATAAGGAGAGTCCGGACGAGTACGGCACGCCGGCTGACAGGAAGATCTTCTCCCGCTGGTTGACGCAGGAAATCCCGGCCCATTACCTTGCAAACAGGATCCTCATGCGCTTCAGGGTACCGCCTAAGATATTTCATTTCAGGGTGGACTCGAAGGACGCGGACCTGCAGGTCGGAGATCTCTGCGAAGTAACGACGAACGATATCCTCGACGAGACGGGCAATCCGAAGACGGCGAAGTACCAGGTACTGATGAAGCACCGGCAGGGCGAGAAGGTCACTTACAAGGTGATGGCCGCAGCTCTTGACAGGCATTACGGGTTCGTGGCACCGGCATCGCATACCAACGACTGGGATGCCGCGACACCACCTGAGAAAAAATACGCATTTATAGGGGCAGCTGTTGATAATACGCTCGGGGCGAATAAAGACCCGGGATTTTATAGTTCATAGGGGGGAGTATGGCTTTTACTGAAAATTGGGTGGATATACTTTTAGCACAGGTGGACGCAGACTCGCCTATAAACGAGACGTTTTTAAAGGCGGTCCGTGCAGACCTGATATTTTTAAAGGAGTATATAGGCAAGGGTTATACCCCGGAAGCTGCCCATACCCACAACGGTATAGATAGCTCCATCCTTGCTCCAGCCGTTGCCGGTGATAATCTGGTTATATCTTCAGACGCGGAAATAAGCACAGTTTATGGAACCTATACAGCAATTAAAAGAATAAAGATTAAAAGAGGCGGGCAATACAGGATTAAGTTTGATTTCCATGGAGCGTCGGGCGGCTATGCCGTAACAGCAAAAGCACGAATATATAAGAATGGCAGTCCTATAGGTATTGAGCGAATAAGAACTGTTCCCTTCGATACCTATGCTACATACTCTGAAGACCTTGGAGGATTCAACGATAACGATGACATAGAAATATATACCACCGCTAATGGCGCTGGCCCCTATGTCCGAAATTTCAGGATTTACGCCACGACATTTGATGTCTCGACAATAACTCTTTAATAGAGGGATATATGGAAAAGAAGATTGAATATACAGATGCGGCATCGAGGGCGGCAGCGATAGCCGCGAACCCAGGACTGCGTATAAAAGAAGAGCAAAACCACAGCGACGGTAAAGGCGGGAAGATTAATAGATTGATCTTTACCGACGCGCCTCCGGAGGATAATTCACCGCTACCACCTGAACCCATGCCCATAGACCCGCGTATACAGGCAGTCCTGGATGATTATGAGGCAAGGATATCTGCCCTTGAAGCGCCTAAGAAGCCAGCGCCACCAGCCGGGGGAGGGGGTGCCTGATGGGCGGTGTAGATGAAGTATCCAGAATGCTTGGAGAGCTTACAGCGACATTGAAGTCGGTGCAAGACGATATCAAAGAGAACAAGAAAGAACTCAAATGTATAAAGAAAAAGGTTACATCCATGAACCTTAAATCCTACGGCCTGGCGGCGTTCGTATCTGGAGTAACAACGGCCTTAACTCTCATTAGCAAGAAATTTATAATAGGGTGACAATATGAAGCTATCCGAGAAGCAAAGAAGGTTTACAACTATGGTGGCGGAGTTGATCCTCTTCGCCTACGAGCACGGCATGGAGCTTACGATGGGCGAGGCCTTTCGCACAGACGAGCAGCAGGCGTTACACCTCAAGAGCGGCGCAAGCAGGGTAACGAGGTCGAAGCATCAGGACCGCCTTGCCGTGGATATGAACCTCTTCATCGACGGCAGATACGTGCGCGATAAAGAGAAGTACAGAGCCCTCGGAGAGAAGTGGGAGTCAATAGGCGGCAGGTGGGGCGGGCGCTTCGGGGTAGCCCCTGAAGACTACGACACGAAGGTCGGCTGGGACGCCGGCCACTTTGAGTTTGGAGGGTAAGGGGATGACCTTAAGAAGATATCAACTATTGCCGGACTGGTGGTTCTGCTTGTGGGTTCAGGCTACACGGGCTACACGAAGCTTGCTGGGACTATTGCCTTTGCCGAGGATTTAGAACGCATCGAGGAGAAGACCGACCAGAACTCGTGGCGGATACAAAAGGAGCGCTTCGAGCGTCTCAAGGAAAACGTACAAAACGAATACTACGAGCTCCGCCAAGAGTACCGCGACCGCTTCGGCTCCGGATGGCGCGAGGTGATCGGCGAACCGGAACGCCGCGAGCTTGAGGAGACTCAAGAAACCAGGGATAATTATAAAGAGAAAATACAAGAGATCGACCAGAAGATCAACTAGGGAGAGGCATTATGTTTGGAGCAATTATAGCAGGAGTAAAGATAGCAGGGAGCCTTCTTCTTGGGCCGAGCACCGGCAAGGGCGGCGACGCCATTAAGATGATAAAGGCTGGGCAGGAGGCGATAACGCCGCTCATAACAATGTACGACGAGCGGAAGTTTACCGATGAGGAGCAGTCAAAAGCCTTTATGGAGGGGATAAAGGATCAGCTTGCCTTCGTAAAGGCCACTCTCGAAGAAAACTCGGAGAGGAGTAGGCTTCGGCGTATCGTCGCTATATGGCTTATCCGTATCTGGATTGCGACGGCTGGCATCTACCTTTTCTGTAGCTATAAGGCTATGGCGTCACAAGCCTGGGCCGATAGAATGGTCCCGGCCTCCGAGGATTTATTTAAATTTTCCAGCTACGGCTTCCTCGCCGTTATAGGCTTCTTCTTTGGCTCGCACCTGCTCCGGGGCGTTGCAGACAGACTTGGAGGAGACAAGTAGATGGCGG
>JAJCZG010000028.1 GCA_029262475.1 Deltaproteobacteria bacterium | reverse complement strand
GTTATTAAGTTTGAGGAGGAATTTGCCGAGTATCTGGAGGTAGGGTACGTCATAGGGGTCGGGAGCGGCACAGAGGCGCTTCATCTTTCGCTCGTCGAAGCAGGCATTGGAGCTGGCGACGAGGTAATTGTCCCGGCAAATACATATATAGCAACGGCGCTTGGCGTTTCTTATACCGGGGCGACGCCGGTATTCGTTGACATAAACGAGGATACCTTTAATATCGACTCTACAGCCCTGAAGGGGCTAGTGACAGAAAAGACCAAAGCTATAATCCCGGTACATCTCTACGGGCAAAGCGCGGATATGGACGAGGTGATGGCCATCGCCGGTGAGTGCGGACTTACGGTAATAGAGGACGCCTGCCAGGCCCATGGAGCGCGTTACAAGGACAAGAGGGTCGGGGGCTTCGGGCGTTCGTCTTCTTTTAGCTTCTTTCCGGGCAAAAATCTCGGCGCATACGGCGACGGAGGTGCGATAGCCACTAACGACCCGGAGGTTATCGAGCGTTTAAAGGCACTTAGAAATTACGGACAGAAGGAAAAATACCACCATGATGTTATAGGCTTTAATAGCAGGCTCGACAGCATGCAGGCCGCTGTCCTCAGGGTAAAGCTCCGGAGGATGGACGGGTGGAATAAACTCAGGCGTGAGGCTGCTAAGTTATACACCTCTATTTTAGGTGACAAGGTAATGACGCCTGCTCTTAAGGGTGACCGCGATCACGTCTTTCATATCTACGCCGTTCGCGTAGCAGAGCGAGACCGTGTACTGAAGGAACTGAACGGCGCTGGTATCGGCGCTGGTATTCACTACCCGCTCCCGCTTCATCTTCAGCAGTGTTACAGAGGTCTCGGGTACAGGAAAGGCGACTTCCCGGTAACGGAGCGGATCGCCGGAGAAGAGCTCTCTTTACCGATATTCCCGGAGATAGACGAAGCGTCGATTCATACGGTTGCAGAAACGCTCTTGAAGGCACTTTGATGCCGCTTGCCATACCGTAGTGTCTGGGTAAAGGCGCTTTATTGGAGTACTGGCTTGGATTATTCGATTACCGAACTTAACTGCTTCCCAGACGAAAGGGGTAATCTCGTGGAGATGCTCCGTGGGAGCGAGCTACTTTCCGGCGGCGGCGGGGGGGGGGGTGACTCAGGCACTCCTGGTTTCGGCCAGATTTATATGGCGACGATTGAGCCTGGGCATGTCCGCGGCAACCACTACCACAGCGTGAAGACGGAGTACTACGCTCTACTTGAGGGTAGGGTCCTCCTTGCCGTTGAAGATATCGCTACAGGAGAGCACCGGGATATCGAGGTCGAGGCTGGAGACGGCAAGGCCGTGAGGATACGTGTCGGCCCCGAGGTCGCTCACGCAATAAAAAATATCTCTGAGAGGGCTGTAATACTCTGCGCCTATACAAACGTCGAATATAACTCAAAGAACCCAGACCAGAAGGCACATAAATTGCTTTAACCTTTTGTATGTTTTTTGCGCCAATGGTCCTTTAAGGCTAACCCATGCAGCCGGGATCAGTTGGCGGAGAGATACACTTACTACTGGTGTAGTAATTATTTACGCCTTAAATAGATACGGAAGGTAACTCCTTAAGCCAGGAGAAGAAAGCAAAAACACTTTGAAGTTCTCGATCATAATACCCGTCTACGGCTCGGAGAAGATACTCAAGAAAAGTTACGAGGAATTCTCAAATGCGATAAAGAAGGTCACCGACGACTACGAGCTGCTCTTCAGGGTGGACGGCAGCCCCGACGGGAGCGAGCGGGTTTTAGTCGATATCGCAGCCAGCGACCCGAAGGTAAAGATCTTCGCCCACAGCCCTAACAGGGGGCTCGGCTATACTCTAAGAAAGCTATTCGAGGACGCAACAGGCGAGTTTGTCATATACTTCGACGCCGACAGCTTTCTCTGCTTTGACCTCTCGGCGCTCCCGTCCTTTGTAGAGAAGATAAATGACGCGGACGCGCTCGTAGCTTCGAGGTATATGTTTAATCCGCTTCTGCCGCTTCACCGCTGGCTTGCGAGCGAGGCCTATTATTACCTCAATAAAATCCTCTTCGGCGTCAAGATCAGGGATCTGGGTTCGGGCTTCGTAATATTTAGGAAGTCCGCGCTCGACTCCATTAAACTGCACTCGGACGGCTTTGAGATTCACGCAGAGGTATTCGTTAGACTCCAGCGTAAGGGTTTCAGGATTGTGGAGGTTCCGCTTGCATATAAACACTGGGAGGGAGGCTCATTTCGGTTTTTAAGGCACGGGCCGAAGGCGATATACCATACCCTAAAGCTCTGGTTGGAGCTCAGGTAATCCCTTTCGATAATTCGACGCATCAAGAGCTAATCTTCCATGAGAAATAAATTCATCCTCTCCATAGGTCTTATAATCGTAGTTACGGTCGCGACCTTCTGGGGGCTACTGGATAACGGCTTTACCAACTGGGACGATAACGTCTACGTTACCGATAACCCGCTTATCCACTCCTTCTCGTGGGATAATCTTAAAGAGATACTCTCGACATTTTATAAGAACGACTACCGATTCATAACGGTGCTCCTCTCGTTTATGGCGGAGTACCATTTCGCGGCCCTTGATCCGTTCCTCTATCACCTCGATAACCTCATCATACATATACTAAATACCCTGCTCGTCTTCTGCCTCCTATGGAAGCTCACCGGGAGGCTTACGGCCTCTCTCGTCGCTTCACTCTTTTTCGGGGTGCATCCGCTGCAGGTTGAGACGGTAGCATGGGTCTCTGAAAGGAAGGGGCTCTTATCGGGTTTTTTCTATCTTCAAAGCGTAATACTCTACCTCCTCTACATGGAGAAGCCTAGTGGTGATGGCGGCGGAGGAGGCGGAGGGAAGGGTCTTTATTCGCTATCCGTAGCGACCTTTCTCCTGGCCCTCTTATCGAAGCTAACGTCTGTGACACTCCCGGCGGTACTTTTGCTATGCGATTACCTGCGGGGCAGGCCCATTACACTTAGGAGCTTAAAGGATAAGCTCCCCTTCTTCTTCCTTAGCGGGGTATTCGCCGTGGATACGCTATTCATGTATAAGGATATGAACCAGCTCGGCTCGCTCATTCCGCTCTCTGCTTCACAGAATATGCTCGTTACGGTGAGGAACCTTATTACATATATATCGAAGACACTTTTGCCGGTAAACCTCTCGGTCATATACCCGCATTCGGAGCAGGTCTCGCTCCTAGCGGCGGAGTTCTTTATCCCTGTGATACTTCTTATTATTATAATCGCTGTCGTTTTTTTAACGAGGAAGAGGACACGGTTACTGGTATTTTCCTTCCTCTTCTTTGTCGTAACCCTTTCGCCGGTAATAAAGATCATCCCGTTCGCCTCGGGCGGCTCAACGATAGCCGACAGGTATATGTACCTGCCTTCTATAGGGCTCTTTCTGCTCGTTGGTACGGCCTTCCACCATTTTTATCTCTGGTGTCGGGAGGGGGAGGGTAATGGTCGTCGGGCCGCGGCTGTAGTGATCCTGGCTCTGCTCGTACTGACTTCATCGGTCTTATCCATGAGGAGGGCGGAGGTCTGGGCCGGGAGCGTCTCTCTCTGGCAAAGCGTCACAGAGACGAACCCGTTGCATGCAAGGGCTTACATGAGCCTTGCTAACTCTTACTCCGAAGAGGGGTTACTGGAAGATGCTATCGTTAATCACAAGAGGGCCATCTCCATTGACCCGGAGCTGGCCGACGCGCACTTAAATCTTGCGAATACCTACTATAAACTCGACCGACTTGAAGAGGCAATAAAAGAGTACATCGCCTCAGCCCAACTCAAGCCAGGCGACGGAAAGGTTCGTTATTATCTCGCGCGTACCTACTCGGAGGTGGGGCTAATTGATAATGCGGCTGAGGAGTATGCGGTCGCCTCAGAGCTAATGCCCGAAGATGGGGATATCCATTATAATTACGGAAACGTGCTCGCTAAGCTTGCGCGCTACAATGAGGCAATAGAGGAGTACCGCTTGGCGGTCTCGATCCTGGAACCCTGGGCCGATCTCTATAATAATATGGGGATAGCATACGCAGGCTTGGGGGATATAGGGGCGGCGGCGGCGTCATTTGAGAGGGCCCTGGAGATAGACCCTTTGAGCAGTGAGGCCGTAAAGAACCTCAGTGAAGCGAAGAGGATACTGGAGGACCGAGCCACCGAGTAGTCTTTATCTTAAGGAGAGCTTGCTCGATTAAAAAATGTTAACTTGACGAAGTCTCTATTGTATATAAAAATCCTATATAGTCATTAAATAAGCGAAAGAAGGCTAAGACTTTAATTCTAGAAGACCGATATAAATAGTTGGACCGAGGCTTATGAATAAGAATAAAAAACCTGTAAAAAAGACCAAAATCGCCAAACAAGGCGGTAGTGCGCCCTACCTGACCCTTATTATACCCTGTTATAATGAGGATAAGCTCATTGAGGATACTCTAGCGACGGTGTCGGCCTACCTCTCGGCTGAGGATTATAGCTATGAGGTCATAGTCGTTGATGACGGCAGCAGGGACCGTACTGTCGAGATATCCAAAATCTTCGCCAAAACCCACCCGGAGTTCCGCGTGGTGGAAAATATCAAAAACAGGGGTAAGGGTTTTAGCGTAAAGAACGGTTTCCTGAATGCTCGCGGCGAGTACGCCTGCTTTACCGACGCCGATCTCTCAACGCCGGTCGAAGAAATCTCTAAACTCCTTAAGTGGTATGAGGACGGCTATGACGTTGGCATCGGTTCGAGGAGCATCAAGGGCTCAGACGTTGCCGTGCACCAGCCGTGGTGGAGGGAGCTTATGGGTAAGACCTTTAACCTCCTGGTGCAGCTACTTACGATAAAGGGCATTAAGGATACTCAGTGCGGCTTTAAGGGCTTTTCAAAGAAGGCCTATAAGGACGTATTCCCGAGGCAGCGTATCGAGGGTTTTGGCTTTGACGTGGAGACACTCTTTATCGCCGAGAAGCACGGCTACAGGATAAAAGAAATACCGGTCCAGTGGTTTAATCGCTTCGAGTCCCGCGTGAACCCCCTGATACACCCCTTCATGATGATGATGGATCTTGTTAAGATTCGTTTAAACGACATCCGTGGCAGATATAAATAAGCCCGGCCTTTTAAGCACCGCTTCCTCTAGCGCCCGGCCGCTCCGGCTGTGCCTGAGTTTATGAGGAGTATTACACCCGTCAGGTTCTTTACCGCGTCTTCGTTTCTCGGATCCAACTCCACGGCCCTTCTAAAATTCTTTAAAGCGGCCCTCAGGTCGCCTCTCTTTGCATGTATTATCCCGATATTATTATATGCGCCGCTGCTCTCCGGGTCTATCCTTATAGCGGCTTCGAATTCGGTCATTGCTTTGTCGAGTTCGCCGCGCCTTGCGAGCGCAACGCCGTAGTCGATCCTTACGGCCCTGCTATCGGGGTTAGTCTCTGCTGCGGAGCGCCAGATGGTATATTCGCTTTGCCAGTCGAAGTTCCTCATTACCGTGCTGGCGGTGAAGAGTATAACTACTATTAATAGGGCGGCCCTTAATAGGCTGACCATAGAGCCACCTTTAATGCGCGCCCGGTTTATGAGCTGTGAGTAGAGGAGCGCAAAGAGGAGTGTGTAGCCGCCGGTAGATGCGTAGAGGTAGCGGCTCTCGTAAACCGGGCTTCCGCTCTTCCATCCTATGAAGAATACCGGAAGTAGCGGGATTATTATCCACACGGCGGCGAAGAGGAACTCGGGCTTTTTAATGAGGAGCCACAGGAGCACTGCCAGGAGGACGGCAAATAGAAGGACCCCGGCTATGGCCCTAACTTCCGAGAGCGAATGGACCGGGTCGAAGGTCATGAAGTTATAAAAACTTATATCCGTCGGCATGGTGAGCTTACGGAGGTATTTACCGAGTATAAGCGGAATATTTAAGATGTACTCGCCCTTCGTAAGGAGTGTTTCTCCGGCGTCTCCGAGGCCGAGGAACTCTCCGCCGAGGGTATAGGTCCGCATAATTGTATATACGGCTGCGGCTACAATAAAAGACATGTAGCGCTTTATGAACTGTAGCGGCGGCCAGACGGGGCGTTTTAGTATCAGGAGGTCGAAGGCGAGCGCCAGTAGAGGCATCGCCATCGCCGTCTCCTTTGAGAGCGCCGCTATTAGGAAGGCCAAGCCGCAGAGCATGTGCCTGCCCTTTATGAAGAGGAGTATGCTTAGGAGCGAGAAGAGGGTAAAAGAGACCTCGGGGATGGCGGCTATCCATGCTACGGACTCGGTATTTATCGGGTGCAGGGCGAAGAGGATGGCCGCTATAAAGGGCATGGCCGTAGTGTATTCGTCGCCGGGGCCTGGTTTTTTAACCCCGGTACCGTCCTTAATGACTGCCGTAGCAAGGGCCCTTGTGGAATAAACTTTTACGAGCTCTCTGCCGATAAAGTATATAACGACGCTCGTAAGGGCGTGGAAGATTATCTTTAATACGTGGTAGCCCCACGGCTCGTATCCGGAGAACTGGTAGACTAGCGTGTAGAGTAGGTATTTTACGGGTCTGTAGTAGTTGGAGTCCCCCTCGCCGGGGAGAAAATCCCAGACCGTAGAGAAGAGGAGACGCGGGATATAAGAGATATCCGTCAGCCAGATATTTTTTGCTATCTGGGTCTTGTCGTCGGAGATGAACTCGTTACCAAGTGTGCCCAGGTATACCGCCGACGCCGCCAAAAAGATAATGATTATATAAGGCCAGGTTAGTTCTTTATTTTCTATTCGAGCCGTCATCGCCGCCGTAAGGTTTTTGGATTATATATTACCGTATACCGGCTCTTAATAGGACCGATATCTTAAAAGAATAACATATTTCAGGCCCTCCTCCCATATAAAAGCCTTTGTGGCCTGGAGGTTACGGCCTCTTATCTTAAAGACCTGACGCGAAGTCCGGGGCTCGGAAGACTTCCTTATGGTTTACATGAGGCGAAATTTAGGTTATCTTTATATGTCAGTTTAGAAAGGGTTTATTAGGTGCAACAGGAATGAAAAAGAAGGTAGCCGTTCTGGGCGGCGGTATCTCAGGGTTAAGCCTTGCCTGGAAGCTCGCGGAGAACGGCATCCCCGTGGAGGTTATTGAGGGAAAGGACTATATCGGCGGTCTTGCGGCTACGATTAAGACCGACGGGCACAAGATGGACTTTGGTCCCCACTCGGTATTTTCCGAAGACGAGGAGATACTCGCTACCATAACCGGCCTCTTCAAGGAGGGGATCCAGATGGGCGTAAGAGACGTGCGTCTGTATATGAGCGGCAAGTACCTGCGCTACCCTTTAAATGCCGAGGATATAGTTCATAAACTCGGACTTAGCCCTTCGCTTAAGTGCTTTATAAGCTTTCTTATTGAAAAGCTCAAGGGCGCTCCAAAGGAGGGCCCTTTCGGGCCGAATATGGAGCAGTGGAGTACGCACCACTTCGGCAAAGCCCTCCATAAGCTATTCTTTAAGCCCTATACCGAGCAGTTCTGGGATGTGAAATGCGACGAGCTCTCCCCGGACTGCATACCGACGTACAAGCAGATGAGTTTCGCTAAAACCCTTAAACTCCTGCTGACGCCGAAGAAGAGGAGGGATAATTACTCCATAATAGACCGGGAGATGCTGCCGCTCTATTACCCGAAGGAAGGTTTCGGGGCCATACCCGAGCGGATGGCCGCGAAGTTAATATCCGCAGGCGGGAGCGTTCATACGGGGCTTAGGGCGACGAAGGTGAAACGCCTTAAGGACAGCGGTTTTCTGGTAACGGCTACAAACGCAATGGGCGAGGCGAGGGAGTTTAAGGCGGACCATCTCGTGTCCACTATCCCGATAAATGCCTTTATTAAGCTCCTTGACCCAGCGCCGCCCGCCGAGGTGATCGAGGCTGCCGTATCGTTAAAATATCTTTCGCTCCTCATCCTCTATATAGCGACCGGAAAGAAAGAGATACTAGACTGCATGTACGAGTATTGCCTGGAGAAGCCCTATAACAGGATTACCGACGTTGGTAATTTTACGCTCGTACCAAAGGCCGGAAGGTCTGGCAATATGATCTCCATAGAGCAGAGCTGCCACCTGGGCGACGAGTGGTGGACAAAGGAGAAGGAAGAGCTCTTCAGCCGCTATATTCCTCACCTCGAAGAAGAGGGGTTACTCAAGGAATCGGATGTTAATGATATCTACCTGCTTAAGGCTTCGCACGCCTACCCGATGTATCTTTACGGATACAGGGAGAATTTTAAAATTTATACGGAATACTGCGACTCTATTCCTGACGTGAGTTTTTGCGGCAGGACGGGAGGGTTCAGGTATATGGATATCGACCAGTGCATGAAGCTCGCCTTCATACTGGCCGAAGAGCTTTCAAGGAAGTTAATCAAGTAATGGAGAAGACGATGCACCCGGAACGGAAGGAATACTCCCAGAAGATACTCTGCGGCCCATTTAAGCACAGGCTCTTTAAGCCCTACGTGCCTAAAGCCCCGGCGATGAAGCTCCTCGAAGACTGCCTGACTACGGGGTGGATAGGGGAGGGTCCGAAGGTAAAAGAGTTCGAGGGGCTTATAAGCGGTTTTATAGATAATAAGTTCGTCACCGCCGTTAATAGCGGCACTTCGGCCATAGAGATGGCCCTTACCTTCTGTAAGACCACTCCAGGCAGGGATATAGTCCTTACAACACCCATGACATGTATGGCCACTACGGTGGCAATTTTAAATACCGGCCTTAAACCGTACTTCGTCGATATAGACCCCTTTACCGGGCTGCTTTCGCCCGAGGCGTTAAGGGCCCTGCCTTCCGGTATCATAGAAAGGGCTGCCGCGCTTATGACCGTCCACTGGGGCGGGAGCACGCTCAATATGGCGGGGGTATCCGCATTTGCCGACGAGCACGGTATAATGGTCGTCGAGGACGCGGCCCATGCGATGGGTTCGAGCACTGCTTCTAAGGACGGCGGAGAGGCGCTCGTAGGCGGCTGGAACGCGCTCGGAGACTTTACCTGCTTTTCGTTCCAGGCGATTAAACACGTAACGACCGGTGACGGCGGGGGTGTTGTCTTTAAGCACAAGAAGAGCTTTGAGCGCTCCAAGCCATTTAAGTGGTTCGGTATACCGAGGGACGAGCGCAGAGAGCATATACTCGGTCATTCATCATACGACATAACCGAGGCCGGCAGGAAGTGGCAGTTAAACGACATAGCCGCAAGCATCGGCATCGCCTCCTTCGGAGAGCTCGGCGAGAACCTCGCGAGAAGAAGGGCGGTAGCTGCTATCTACGACGAGCACTTCCCAGAGGTTACCGCAGAAGGGGAGTTCCCGACGCGCCCTCTATCAAGCAGGAATTCATCTTACTGGCTCTATACGGTTTTCGTACGCGACCCGTATTCTTTTTCCGAGTCCATGCGCTCGGAGGGGGTAGAGGTCTCGAACGTACATGTGCGTAACGACGCCTATTCGGTCACAGACGAGTTCACCGGCGGAAGGCTCAAGATGGCCGGGCTCGACTACTTCTCGGAGCACGCCATGTGTATACCAATAGGCCCGTGGATTTCAGACGACGACGCGACCCTCATCGCCGAGACAGCGAAAAAGTACGGGGCCTGATCGGCTTCGCCTCAAGGCACTGGCCCCCTCCAGGCCGGCGCCTACAACATAAAGACTTATAAGACATCAGTTATGTGGCTTATCATCATCATAATAATATGTATAGTACTCACCTCCTACACTATCCACGATATTTATTACCTGAGGATCGCCAAAAGAAACCCTAAGACCCATAATGATCCGGCGGCCGTAAACGAGTGGCCGCTGCTTACATGCGTAATACCTGCGGCTAATGAAGAAGGCGTCATAGAGGCCAAGATAAAAAACCTCTATACGGCCTACCCAAGCGACCGCCTGACTGTCATAGTGGCGCTAAATAACTCAACCGATAAGACCGGGGATATATGCACTCGCCTTGGTGTAAGGGTCGTTGAGTCCGCCCCCGGTAAGCAGCCAGCGCTGGAGGCGGGGAGAAATGCGGCTTCGAGCGAGTATGTATTCGTAACCGACGCCGATGTTACTCTTGAAGAAGATACCGTAAAGAAGCTCGTTATGGAGCTTTTTGACTCCCCTCCGGATGTCGTAGCGGTATCGGGCTACTGCGAGTATACGTACAAGGGCGAAAGCCGTATCGGAACTAAGATGAACGAACACGAGCACAAGCAGGCGTATCTCTGCGAACTTCAGGGAGAAAGGTCAAGCTCGGCTATCATACAGGGGCCGTGTTACGTCTATAAGAAGAGCTCGCTCCCGCCGTACCCCGCGGGCGCGATGGAGGACGAGCTCTCGCTCGCTATCGAAATAGCGAGGCAGGGTAAGAGGGCGAAGACGCACGCCGGGGCAAGGGGCTTTCAGTACGCCGATACGAACCTTCCTAAACTTCTAAGGATGCTTACCAGACACGCCGGGAGGCAGATACATACGTGCATTACGAATAAGGATATCTTCTTTAGCTCGCGTACCCGTGGTTACGGTTCTTTTATCTTTCCATTCTATATATTTATACCGAGGTGCCTGCCGCTGGTGACGCTCTTCGTCCTCTCTATTCCGTTTCTTACGTCAATTAGCTTCCCGGCCTTTCTCCTGGGGTGTATAGCTATATATATCGCAGTGCTTATCTTAAACCCATTTGCTGCGTTGCAGATTGCCGCTATCCACCTGGGGTGGGTATATTTCATCCTATACAGGAATAAGGCGTCTGTCTGGCAGAACCCGAACCGTGAGAGTATCAAACGGGCGGAAGGCGAAGGGTAAGGTTATAATATGGGACTTATAAAGACGCTTACGCTAAATACTCTCGGCCTTAACTCCGTTCCCTTCGGCCTGATACATTTCGTTACGGACAACTGTAACCTTAAGTGCAGCCACTGCTTCATCTACGGAGACTTCGAGCCGAAGGAAGGGGATAAACGGTACTCTGGAGACGCGCTTGACCTCGCCAGCATCGAGGCGCTTACCAGAAGCATGAATGGCGAATTAGGTGTAATATCCCTTACCGGCGGCGAGCCGTTCCTCCGAGCTGACCTCCTTCAAATCGCAAGGGCGTACGCCATAAACGCCGGGGCGAGGGTCGTCGAGGTCTCGACCAACGGCTGGTTTTTAGATAAGCTGGACGAGTTTGTGACCTCGTTTCTCGACACCACCGAGGCCGAACTCTATATCTCCATATCATTTGACGGCATGAGGGAGACCCACGACAGGTGCCGAGGAGAGGCGGGCGCATTCGACAAGGCCCTTGAGGCCGCAAGGCACCTGGTAGGCATGGACCGCGAGAGGCTTCAGGTGAGCGCCACCATCACCGTCTCCGACCAGGAGACCGAAGAGATGGAAGAGCTCTACCGCTTCCTCGTTAGAGAGGTGGGGGTGAACGGCGTGGCGACCGCAGCCCTCAGGGGAGACCCGAAGGAAGAGGGTAATGTCAAATTCAACCTCGACTGCTACAGGAGGCTAAATAGCCTCATACATGAAGATACGCTGGGAGGGGCGCTAACGCCGTTTACTAACTTCCGGGGGCAGGACGTAATAAACGCTAGAGGCATACTCCTGAGGAAACGCGTTGAGGAGACACTTACTAAGGATAAGTATATTACCCCGTGCACAGCCGGTGGCGCATTCGCAGTTATCCATTCCGACGGCAGTGTCTACCCGTGCGAGATCCTAGACGAGAAGATGGGTCGCTTGATGGATTATAATATGGACCTCCCGGCCCTTATGAAGTCGCCACGTGCCGCCTCCGTCAGGAGAATGATAAAGCGCGATAAATGTTACTGCAGCTTCGAGTGCGCCTGGACCTATAATACGATATTTGAGATGCGAAACTGGAAGGACCTCTTTGTCGAATACCTTAAGCTAAGATCCACATCAGGGAAATGATAGGCCCGACGCTCCGCCCCATGCATCTACGGCAATAGTACCCTGCTCCATACCAACAGAACCGGACCCTAACCTAGAAGACCGCATAATCCGAGAGTATCCAGAGTTTACTGACAAGCGACTGGTAAAACGAGATGTGCCTAAATAACATCTCTACAAGCGCTAGCCCAAGGACTATGTAGAGCGCCCCCCTGTCCCTCGTCTTCTCCGAGAGCGCCACCAGTCCGCATGCCGCGAGTATCGCCAGGGCCGGGTACCCTGACCATAGCCACCGGGACGATTTAGTAAGAGAGAAAGAGAAGTAGACGATAAGCCCCAGAGGCCAGAGGATGAGGAAGATATGCTCTTTTGCTTCGGTGAGCTTGCCCTTGAACTTGAGGTATACGGAGACGAGCGCGAGGAGGAGTACGGCGAAGCCGAGGAAGGCCGTTATGTATCTAACGTAGAAGAAGGCCGAGATTATGCCGTCGTGGTAGAGTGAGACGTAGCCCTGCCGCATGCGGAAAGATTCAACGCCTGCAATCCGTTTCTTTCTTGCTATGAAGTCGGCGATTATCTGCCATGTCTCTCCGCCGTAGTAGTAGATGAGGATGCCGATAAGTACTGAGAGGCCCGCTACGAAGGCGACGGCGAAGGCCGCCTCGGGCCTCCACTGGCGTTTCGTTCTGAAGAGCAGGTAGAAGATCGTAAACGGGACGAACATATAAAGGGCAATGGATTTGGTAAGTATCGCCAGAATAAGGAATATGCCCGTAAGAAGACCGTACCGGACGTTATCCCTCTTTACGGCCCTTATAAAGAAGAAGGTCGTTATCGTAATCATCGCCGTAAAGGGCACGTCGGCCATGTAGAGGTAGCCCAGGAATGAATAGTACGGGACAAAGGCGAGGAAGAGTGCCGCGTACGCGCCGACCCTTCTACAGAAGAGCTCCCTACCTACGAGGAAGGTCCCCCATAGCGAGAGCGCCCAGTACGAAAGTGAGATTATGTGGCTCGTGATGTCTGCTCCACTCTGGCCGGTTGCAAATAGAGAGACGACCTTGTAGAGCTGAACCCAGAGGAATGGGACGAGCGGCATGTCGAGCTCGTACATCTGGTAATAGTTTACCGGGAGCATCCAGGTATCAACAAACGCCTTGAAGCCGTCACGGAGGAGTATTGCCGAGTACTGGAAATACCTCGGCGAATCCGACTCCTGATAGAGCCAGAAGTCGGATGTATAGCCGTAGACCTGCTGCCCGACGGTGAATGCTATTATGAGAGCGAGCGGCAGATAGAGAGAGAGCCCCTCCTTATCGCCGGGCTGCGTTAGTCCGCCGTATAACTTCGGTCGCGCGTAGAAGAAGTAGTAGCATAGAGCTACGACGAAGAGAGCGGCGTAGACGAAGGACTGGTAGTATATCACCACGGCGACGGACGGGTCTTTTAGCGGGATAAACCAGTTCATATGCGGAACCATATCAAGGGGGTAGAGGATGGCGTAGACGAAGAGCACCCCCATGATGGCGTAGAGCGAAGGGCTTACGTCGCGCTCCTTCTTCTCCACGAGCCAGACGGCAATTAGGGCCAAAGCAAGTAGCACGATGAGAAAGCGCCAGTCGTAGAGGGTGTTAACGAACCCTATCTTATAAAATAAACTCGACGATGATTTCATTTATTCTGTCTTTCTGCTCTTAATATGACTGCGGCTTGCTCAAGGTTAGTGGCGGCTTCTTTATTCTCCGGCGCAATGCTTAACGCCTTTTGAAACTCAAGAGCGGCTGCTCTTATCATGCCTTTTTTTGCATAGGCTATGCCAAGGTTATTATGGAGACCGTCGAGCGCGTCGTCGCCGGGTGGAGAAATTTCTATTGCCCCATTAAGGGCGTCTATTGCCGCGTCCAGTCTTTCGCTTTTTATGAGTTCGTTATAGTACCATAGACGCGCCGTCATATTCTCCGGAGCTTTCTCCACAACATCGGCCCATAGCCCGATGGACGAGGACCATACGGCGTTTCTCTTAACCGTACCGGCGGAGTATACCAGAATAAGCAAAGTGAAAGCGATGGTAACCGCAAGGGTTCCCCGCTTTCGTCTTCTTTCGGCGGCGTTAACTCCCGTCTTGCCGGAGCAGTATCCAATAAATTTAAGCGCGATAGAAACAAGAATGAGGCCGAACCCTGCGGCCGGGAAGTAGAGGTAGCGCTCGGAGAAGTCGGGGCTGCCGCGAAGAAAAGCGAGCCCGAGCGCCGGTATAAGGGCAACAAGTATCCAGGCTGCAAAGAAGAATATACGTTTTTCTTTTTTATAAAGGATGAAGAGCAGGCCGGTACTAACGAGTGTCGTAAGGAGATACGCCGCTGCGCCAGGGCCGAAGCCGGTGATGATATCGAACCTTATGTGGTGGAAGTAGACGAGATTAACCGGTAAGAATAGCTTTTCAATATACTTTAGTAAGAGCGGAATGGAGTTAAGCGCGCTCAAGTAGAGCGGAAGCCCGCCTTCGCTCCCCCTTGATACCGGAGCGAGCGCACCTAGAGCCACTACGCGCATAATTAAATAGATGCATATTACCAGAAGGTACGGTGCGAAGCCTTTAACCCAACCTAGCGCGCCGCCCTTTAAGAGGCGTCCCTCCCTCGGCCCTATTGTTATAGTATAGAGAGCGAACAAGATAGGCAAGACGACCGCCGTCTCCTTTGAAAATACCGAGAGGAAGAAGAACGCGGTCGATAATAATACCTTCTCCCTGATGAAGAAATAAAAGCTTATTAGAAAAAAGAGGGTAAATGAGAGCTCGGGTACTGCCGCCACCCATGCGACAGCTTCGGTATTAATAGGGTGGGCGGCAAAGATAAGGGCCGCACCGAAGGCGCCGTAGACGGTACGCTTGCCGGGTCTGCTATCATTGCTCGTATCCGCACCTCCTTCTATCGTATCCCTAAGGAGCCTTAGCGAGAGGAGGTAGACCATTATAACATTTAGCGAATGGAGGAGGATATTTACCAGATGAAAGCCCCAGGGACGGAGCTCCGAGAGGGCGTAGGATATCATATACGAGAGGTGCATCACCGGGCGGTAAAATGTCGCCTCACCGCCGTCTTCCATAAAGGACCAGACCGAAGAAAATATCATCTCCGGGGTATTTCTAAAGTCGCGTATCCACTCGTTACGGAGCACCTGGTAGATGTCGTCTTTTATGAACTCCCCGCTTAAGGTATTTATGTAGAGGAGCCACGCCGCTAGTGCGAGCACTACTCCGAGCGCCACTTTAAGTTTATTGGTGTTTGTACGGACCATCTTTAGCGGCCCTCGCCCCTGAGGACCCCAACGGCTATTTCGAGGTTCTTCCTTATCGCCTCTTCTTCTTCCCTGTCGGGGCCAAGTGTTAAGGCTACTTCGAACTCGCTAACGGCGTCTTTGAAGAGGCCGAGCTTTGCGTAGGTGATACCTATACCGTTATGAAGGCTAGCACTCTCGGGCGTTAGCTTTAGTGCGGCCTTATACTCTACCAGGGCATCGTTTAAGAGGTTACGTTTTGCGAGTTCGTTTCCGTAGTTTATGCGTATCTCCGGGTTTGCCGGGGCCTTTATGGAGCCGTCCTGCCAGAGGTTAAAGGCATTCATCCAGACAATGCTCCTCGATACGGTCATCACCGAGAATACCGTAGAGATTAATAACATAACAATAAGAAAGACAGCCGCAGCACCCTTTCCGGCCCTGAAGTAGAGGAATATCTCGGCCGCCACGAAGGAGACAAAGAGAGAGAATCCGGCGGTCGAAAGGTATAGGTAGCGTTCGGCGAATAGCGGAAAGCCGCTCACCCACCCCGAGTATATAACAGGTAGTACGGGCAGGAATATCCATGTAGCCGAGAGGAAGATATGCGGGTAGACCTTCCGTACTGCGGCGAGTATAGATAAGGTAACGAGGCTCAGTATGATGGCTACGACGCTCTTAATGGCAAGGAGGGAGGTTACGGGATCGCTCCTAAGGAGGTTGAAGAATACGAGGTCGGTTGGCCAGACGAGTTTTTTCATGTAAGCCCATATATGGGGCAAGATATTTAAGGAGTACTCGTATCCATTTAAAAGTTTTTCCGTCACGCCTGCTGGGGCGACCTCGCCCATTGCAATGAAGCGCAGGACGAGGTAGAGAGCGAATGCCACGCAGAGCGGCAGGTATCTTTTTGTTATCTTATCTGTCGAGACAGTGCCAATAAACCCGCTGCCAAAGGATATGTTGTACGCTAGGAGGAGTAGAGGGAGCACAATGGCCGTCTCCTTACTCATAAGAGAGAGGAAGAAGAAGAGGGCGGTTAGCATGTAGCGCCTTACCGTATAGAAGTAGAACGAGAGTAAGCAGAAGAGAGTAAAGCTTAGTTCCGGCAGGGCCGCTACCCACGCCACAGCCTCGCTATTTACCGGGTGCGTGGCGAATAAAAGGGCCGCGAAGAAGGCCGTCGCCGTTGAAAGTCCGTAGGCCTTTTCGCCTACGACTTTCTTTAAACTTGCAGACTCAAGTATCCTGATCGTCAGAAAGAAGAGTGCGATGGTGCTCGCCGAATGGAGTAGTATCTTTATAAGATGATACCCCCACGGCTCGCTACCCGAGAGCTGGTAGCCGAGGATATAGAAGAGGTACATGACCGGGCGGTAGTATTTAGAGCCGCTCCCCTCGGGTATAAAGGACCACACCGAGGAGAATAATATCTCCTTTAAGTGTGAAAAATCCCTTATCCACGGGTTTTGAAGCACCTGATAGATGTCGTCCGAGACGAACTCCCCGTTGATGGTCTTTATATATATCCCCGCCGATACCGCGAACAGAAATACTATATGGGGGAGCTTCTTATCTACTATACCGCGTCCCATCTACTCCTTGGCACTCCCTTCGTCTCGCATCTTTAGAATAATAAGAGCCTTATTATAGTTATCCCACGTCTCCTCGTCGCTTGGAATTATCCTGAGGGCTTTTTCGAACTCTATTGCCGCCTCTCGTATCATGCCCTTCCTGGCGTATATTACGCCGAGGTTATTATACGCTCTCGCCCCGTCCGGGTCTATCAGAATCGCGGCCCTGAACTCACTGGCCGCTTCAATAAGCCTGCCACGCGCAGCGAGCTCAATGCCGTAGCTATTTCTCGCAATCCTACTGTCGGGAGACTTTATTACCGTATCCTGCCAGAGCGTAAATGCGGTCTTCCAAGTGAAATTTCTCATTACTGTTCCGGCGGAAAAGGCGCATATAATGACTAGGGCCAGCACCGGGAGCGCCGTCTTAAGGATACTGAACGACGCTACGCAGCGCTCCCTTACAAAACCCTTGAGGCTTACCGCGCCGAGTGTCAGGAATATCCCGAAGCCCATCGCCGGGACATAGAGGTAGCGTTCCGTAAAAGTGTTTTCCCCGAGCGCCGGTATGTAGAGCGCCGGGAGGAGCGGCATGAAGACCAGGAGGAGCGCGAATAATACGCCGGGGTTTATTCTCTTTAATATATAGAAGATAGCCAGCAAGATAATCACCGCCAGAAGAGGCAGCAGGGCGCGCGCTTCTGCGAGCGAGTATACAGGGTGAAATGCGTAGTCGAAGCTCAAGCGTACCGGGTACAAAAGCTTCCATGCGTATTGAACAATTAAAGGCGGCACATTTATAAGGAGCTGAAATCCGGAGAGATCTTCTGCGTGGCTAGCGGTAAGGGGGATCGTGCTTTTTAGCGCATAGACCCTCGCTGTGAGATATATTACTCCAGCCCCTACAAACGGCAGCATGCGTGTTACTGCCTTTGCGAGCCCCTCTCTCCTTACGAGCATTTCGTAGAAAAACAGCAAGGGCGGAAGAGTTGCGGCCGTCTCCTTCGAGCATGCGGATACGAAGAAGAATAAGACGGAGAAGATATAGGCGGCGTTGGCCTTGCCGACGCTCTTTATGAATAGATAGAGGCTTATAATATAGAATAACGCAAAGGAGAGTTCGCTAATCGCGCTTATCCACCCTACCGCCTCGGTGTTTACAGGGTGGGTGGCAAACAGGAGTGCCGCCGCAAGCGGGGCGGCAGCAGCAGCGAAGCCGCTTGAAGCGCCGCCGTCTTCTTCGTACTGAGGCTCTCTTTCTCTCCTTCGCCCGTAAAGAAGGGCCGCTGCCGTAAGGAAGACAAAGACAGCCGAGATGGCGTGAAAGATAATATTTACGAGATGAAAGCCGAAGGGTTTAATGCCGGATATGGCGTAGCCCGGCATGAGGTATATGTGATAAAGCGGCCTGTACTGGTTGGAGACGTCCTCGTCGCCGCTGAATGCGAATACCGGCGAGGTTAAAATCTCCGGGATATATTTTACGCTCGTTATCCAGGGGTTATCCGGGATGACGTGCTTATCGTCGCGCACGAGTTCATTACCGAGCGTATTAACATATACGAGTATCGATACTATGAAGACGGCTGAGATAGCCGCTATTTTGAGTTTACTGATCTTCATTTAGAATCATGAGCGCCTTACTTAGGTTCCCTCTGGCGTCGGGGTTCGCGGGGTCGCTCCTTAGGACGGTGCTGAACTCCGCCGCCGCCTCTCTTATGCGCCCGCTCTTGGCGAGTGCCGCTCCGAGGTTATTTCTCGCCGGGTGGTGCATCGGGTCTATCTCGATAGCCTTCCTGAAGAGCGAGATGCCCTTTTCCACTTCGCCGCCCTTTGTTACCAGTATGCCCAGGTTATTGTAGGCGTATTTATTGTTCGGGGCCTTCTTTATGGTATCTTCCCATATCGCTATCTCCGTACGCCAAATGCGGTTTCGCTCGATGGTGGCGTAGGAGTAGAGGCAAATTAAGATAGTGAGTAGAGCGAGCAGCGGTAGCTTTAAGGTTTCTCTCTTTTTTATGATGTAAAGATACATACACATGATGAGTATCCCGAAACCCATCGTCGGCACGTAAAGATATCTTTCGGCGAGCGCCGGGTGCCCCTTGAAGAACGATATCTGAAAGACCGGAAGCATGGGGATAAATATCCATAATAGCGCAAAGAGGGCGAGTCTGTTTTTTAGCCCGAACCATACGGCTAGAATGATAACGGCGAGTATTACAAGTATCGAGAAGATCACTACCGCGTCGGTAACGGAATGGGCCGGGGTAAGGTATTCGTAAAATATTAGCTCTACCGGTAAGACGAGCTTATAGATATATGCCCATACGAGAGGGAAGAAGTTAAGCGCGATATCTCCCCCGGCCATATCCGGGGTGTTGCGCATGGGCGCGATACCGCCGAGTGAATAGCTCCTCGCCACGAGATAGAATATACCCGCCGCCACGAAAGGCGCGTACCGCTTTATCCATCTAAATACCGGCCTTACCCCCTCGCCGCCGATGGTCAGGTCGTAAGCGACCATCGCAATGGGTAAAAAGACCGATGTCTCCTTGCTCATAGCTCCTAGAAGGAAGAATAAGACCGAGAGCCAGTACCTCGCTGACCACTCACCGGCGGAAGATATGTAGAAGTAGAAGCTCGCAAAGCAGAAGAAGGCGAAGCTTACTTCACTTGTAGCCGATACCCAGACCACGGCCTCGGTATTTACAGGATGCGTGGCGAAGACCAGCGCCGTAAAGAGCGCCGGTATGCGTATCTTGCTCAATGTAAGCGTCGGAGAAACGTCGGCTCTTCCAGCTCCCCCCTCTTTCCATTCGAATAGTTTAAGCGCTATCAGGTAGACGAATACGGCGGAGCCCGTGTGAAAGAGGTTATTTAGGAGGTGGAAGCCCCACTCCTTTATGCCGACGAGGTAATATACCGCCATATAGTAAATAAGGTGGAGCGGCCTGTAGTGGTTCGAGATGCCCTGCTCGTCCTGGAAGGCCCAGACCGAGGATGTGAGTATCTTCGGTATATACCGGTAATCCATTATCCAGGCGTTCTTTAAGATAACGTGGCGGTCGTCTATGACGAAGTCGTTTAGGAGGTCGTTAAAGTAGACGCCGAAGGCCGCAGCAATTATGATAAGCAGGTAGATCGGGCCGATATTTTTCAGGAGGTTTTTTGTCATCTCACTTTTATCGTCTTTTGATAGTAAAATAGATATTTTAACGCAAGAATCAGACCATAAAGCGTCCTCTCCCGACCGTTAAATAACCTTACAATATTAACATTTCATGGGTCGTTTATCAATGGCGCACCAACCGCAGCGGTTTGGTTTTATTCGCTTTTCAAAACGGATGGAGACTTATGGAAACAAAAGACCGGTTTCGTTGGCAGTGGTAGTCTGGAAAAGTATAATAAGGATTTGGCTCCGGCGGGAAGGCTTTAACTCCTAAAGAGCTTTAATGCGGTCGAGTATCTGTTCGCTCAGTTCGTCCTTGCTCATCAATGGGATATCGACGGCCAAGCCGTCTTTGTCCACTATGGTTACGGTACTCGTCGGGCTCGATAGAGAGGCCGGGCCGTTGGCCACGACAAAGTCGAGCTTCTTCTCCACGGCCTTCTTCCTTGCGTTATCTATTATATCGTCTGTTTCAAGCGCGAAACCGATAAGCTTCCTCCCGCCTTTACGCTCGCCCATCTCACGCAGGATGTCAATTGTTGTTTCGAGCTTTATCTCTCTCGCGGCCTTTACCTTTTTAACCTTCTTCGAGTGGCTCGTCTCGGGTTTAAAGTCGGAGACGGCGGCGGCCATGATTACCGTCGTTGATTGTTGGAAGTACTCCATGGATTTTTCATACATCTCTTCGGCGCTAACGACCTCCTTAAAGGTAACGCCCGTCGGCCTTGCAAGACCGGTCGGCCCGGAGATGAGGACGACTTCGGCACCGCGTCTCCAGGCGGCCCGCGCAAGCGCGTAACCCATCCTCCCGGAAGATGCGTTCGTTATGAAGCGCACCGGGTCTATCACCTCCCTCGTCCCACCGGCGGTTATAAGAATCTTCTCGTCCGTTAGATCCTTGGGTGAGAGCATCGCCACCGCCGTATCGAATATCTCTTCGACCGGAGCTAGCCTGCCGATCCCCTCATAGCCGCATGCCAGGTCTCCCTCTGCGGGCCCAACGAAGCGGTATCCGTACCCTTCGAGCGTATGGATATTCTTCTTTACGATGGGGTTTATGTACATGTTACAGTTCATAGCCGGGGCGATGAGCACCGGTGAGGGAGTTGCCATGACGAGTGTCGAGAGAAGGTCGTCGGCTATGCCGCCAGCGATCTTACCGATGATATTCGCCGTCGCCGGGGCTATTATGACGAGATCGGCATCCTCAGGGGCTTCGACGTGGCGAATGCGTCCCTCGTTCGGCTGGTCGAATAATCCCACTGAAACAGGATTTTTGGCGAGCGTTGAGAAGCTTAGAGGCGAAACGAACTCCTTTGCCGCCCGAGTCATCACCGGCCAGACCTCGGCCCCTCCCTTAACGAGGAGCCTCGTAAGCTCAAGGGCCTTGTAGGCCGCAATCCCGCCCGTTACGCCGAGAAGAATTTTTTTCCCTTTAAACATCAATCTCCCTTAAACCTCCCCTGATAAGCTCCATAAGGTAGGGGTTCGTCTGCTTTTCGATGCCTATGGTCGAGTCCGGGCCGTGTCCGGGATAGACACGGACATCGTTGTCCATGGGAAGGAGTCTTGTAAGGATGGAGTTCATGAGTGTCTCGTAGGAGCCGCCGGGGAGATCCGTCCTTCCTACGCTTCCTGCAAATAAGGTATCGCCGGTTATAAGTACACCCTCAGCCTTGTCGTAGAAACATACCCCACCCATTGTGTGTCCCGGCGTGTGAATGACTTGAAACGTGTGGCTGCCGATCTCAATCGTATCGCCGTCCTTAAGGAGTCTGTCCGGCTCCGGAGACGAGCACGTCTTTATGCCGAATGTCGTTGCGTAGCTCTTGGCGTCTCCTAAAAGCTCCGCGTCCCCGGAGTGTATGGCGAGAGACGTATCAAATCTTTTCTTTATCTCCGCATTGGCCCCTATGTGGTCGAAGTGACCGTGGGTGTTTATTATCTGGGCCGGTTTAAGCCCCATCTTACCTAGTTCGGCTTCTATGAGAGGAGCTTCGGCGCCCGGGTCTACTACGGCGGCGTCACCGGACTTTTCGTCCCATACGATATAACAGTTCTCCTCCAGATCACCGACAACGATGCTTTTAATCATAACCTCTAAAACCTTTCTATTATCTGTGCCTTTCCCTATTGCCGCCGCTCGCTTAGGACTGCCAGCTCTTTATCTTCTCAGTGTATTTTTCGATAAGCTTCATGGCGGCTTCTTCAGTAGACGCCTCAGCCGTCAGTTGAAAAAACGCTTCGTCCTGGCTCGGACAAGCGGCTATCCAGTTATTTTTGGAGTAGATTTTTATCCCGTCGAGCATGACCGTCTCCTTATCGGCGGCGAACTCGGTAAGGTGCCTCATCACTGTGCCCTTCTTTTCGAATGGGCAGGGGACGCGTTCCTTTATGAGGATGCTCGGTGGAATTTCCCGGAGGAGCCTGTGGAGCGTTACCTTCTGCTTTGAGATCATCTCGAGGATCTTCACAATGGCGAACATGCCGTCAAAGGCGGGCATGAACTCGGGGAAGATATAGCCGCCGCTCTGCTCGCCGACGAAGAGTACGTCATCGCTATTGGCAGCTTCCATGAGCCCCCTCGGTGAGGTCTTGGTCCAGAGCACTTCGCAGCCGTAGTTCTCGGCCATCTGCTCGATTGCGCGCGAGGCCGTAACCGGCACCCCGATCTTTCCTTTCTTACCGCCAAGGCTCTTGAGGGTAAGGAGCGTTACCAGGTTAAGGGCGGTGTCGGTGTCAAGGATATCACCGGTTTCGTCCACTATAAATATCTTCTCTCCTCCGGCGTCGAGGAGTACGCCAAGGTCGGCCTTTAGAGACCTTACTATCGTAGAGAGCTGGTCAAGGGATTTATCGAACTCCACGCTGCTCCTCGTAAGTTTTGTGCCGTCGAGGTTTGCGTTAAGGGCGATGACTTCGCAGTTGAGCTTGCCGAGTATCGCCGGGAATATCCGTGAAGAACTGCTAAACGAATAGTCGAGGACGAGTTTACAGCCGTGCCCTCTTATCGTCTCAAGGTCTATTGCGGACATGAAGCCGTTTTGGTATGTCTCGAAGCCGTGAGCCGGGAATTGCATCTCGCCGGTCTCCTCCATGCTGACACGCTCGAAGTCTTCCCTGAAGAAGAGCCTTTCCACGGTCTTCTCCTGGCTCGGGTGGAAGTTCATGCCGGTTGCGTCGAAGAACTTTAAGTCTATGAGCTGCGTGTTGTATGGCGAACGCCTCGAGTGTATACCGCCGACCTCTCCGCTAAAGCGCGTTATGTACCTCGCCACCGGCCTGGGTGTAACGCCGTAGTCGTGGACGTTTATGCCCGTTGAGAGGATACCCGTCATTATGGCCCTGTTTAGCATACGGCTAGTCTTATGGACGTCCCGGCTGGTGGATATGGTTGAGCCCTTTCTAAGCGACGCTCCGTAAGCCGCTCCGAGCTTCGCCGCGAACTCGGGGCTTAGCTCCAGGTTAGCAAGCCCCGTTACGCCGTAGGTGCTAAAGATGTTCTTGGCCCATTTTTGTCCCCAGATGAGGCTTGAGGCGAGGGTGGCGTCGTCGTCAACGGTCTTGTATGGCCATACCTTCACATTGGCCTTTACCGTGCTGTTCCTTCCTATATGGCAGTGGTCGCTCACTATAACGCCTTCGCCAAGGTGTGCGCCGGCGCCGATATTAGTATCTCCCGATACTACATTCTCCTGAAGCGACGCGCCACTTGCGATCTTTACATTATTCCAGATGACGGAGTCCTTTATTACGGCCCCTTCTTCTATTACGCAGTCGTTTCCGATGACGGAGTTTATTATGCGCGCATTCGCGTCGATGCGGCAGTTCTTTCCGATTATAACGGTGCCTTCGAGCTTGGAGTTAAGGTCAACCTTGCTCCCTTCGTCTATCCATACGCCCTTCTTGGAGGACTCTGTGCCTGGTTTGACGACGAGGCCGTCGCGTTCGAGTACGTCCATATTGGCGAAACGATACTCTTCGATAGAGCCTACGTCCTTCCAGTAACCGTCGGCTATGTAGCCGTAGAGGGGTTTACCGTCGGCGAGGAGTTTAGGGAAGAGGTCTTTACTGAAGTCGAAGTCGGTATCCTCGGGTATGTAGTCGAGAACCTCTTTATCAAGGATGTACATGCCGGTATTTATGGTGTCGCTAAAGACCTCGCCCCAGCCAGGCTTTTCGAGGAAGCGCACTATACGCCCCTCTTCGTCGGTTATGACGATGCCGAAGGGGAGTGGGTTGTCGACGTGCGTGAGGACGAGCGTGGCTGCAGCCTTCTTCTCCTTGTGGAGCTTTATCGCGCCCGTGAGGTCGATATCGGTAATTACGTCGCCGCTAAGAACGAGAGATGTCTTATGGAGCTTCCCTTGCCGTAGTGAGTAGGCCACGCTCCCGGCTGTGCCAAGGTCTGCCGCAGGCGTGGTGTAGGATAGCTTTACCCCGAAATCCGATCCGTCCCCGAAGTAGTTCATTATGCTCTCTGGCTGAAAATAGAGGAGTGCCGTAAGGTCCTTTACCGAGTTTTTCTTTAGAAGATGAATGGTGTGCTCAATGATTGGCCTGTTCGCCACCGGTACCATTGGCTTTGGAAGGTTATTAGTAAGGGGTCTTAATCTCGTGCCGAAACCGCCGGCCATTATTATACCTTTCACCTGGTCCTCCTTATTATTAGAACGGCCCCATGAACGTCCATACGGTGTCCATGTCGATATTATATTGTATATGCGGTTGGTAGTTAAGTGTGCGGATTTCGTGGTGTTCTTCTTATAGTACCAACAATTATTTTAATCGTCAAGGAGTGAGAAAGCTTATTTAATTAAGAGTTTGGATTCTTTTAAAGGCGCTATCTTCATTAGGGCGCATCTAAGTCCTTCTCCACCCTCCCCTTATCTGGTAAAATGGCCTCTATTACGACCTGAGGGGGTTTAATAATAATAACATGCTCGCTGCTTATATTATGAAAACAGGTACTACTACGCTTAAGGGCGACACCATTACCGGTGAGGCGCTTAAATATCTTGAGGCTTCAGGGGGGCGGTGCCTGGCCGTAGTTGATGAGGACGGCGCGGTCATCGGGCTCTTCTCCCTTAAAGGGTTTCCCGGTAGATCGCTTAACGGCGACCGTCCGGGTGAAACGGCCATCACGGCGGATGATCTCGCTGCGCTCGCCTGCCGTCCGGTCAGAGAATTCATGAGTAAGAGTTTTCATGTGGTGGGCCCGCTTGAGCCGGTTGAGTCCGTAGCCGGGAGGTTTTTTATAACCGCCGCCCCGGCGCCGGAGGCGGTATTGGTAGTTGACGATCACGGTTTATTTCTCGGTTTAATCGAGAGAGAGGGGATAACTCGCAAAGATGCTTAGAGTGCCCGGAGTGGTAAAGAGCGGCGACGGCTTCGGCATATACGTGCACATACCGTTTTGCCGCTCCAAATGCCCATACTGCGATTTCAACTCTACGGTTCCCGGCGAGCTCCCGGAGGCGCGTTACGTTTCGGCCCTCCTGAGGGAGTTTGCAAGCGCCATTAAGGAGCCTCGCTACGCCCCATACCTTAAGGCCGGGTCGCTCTATTTCGGCGGCGGCACGCCGTCTCTATTAAGCCCTTCGGCTATTGGCTCGGTCGTTGAGGCTATCAACGTGCGCGGAGCACTCGCCCCGGCGGCGGAGATAACCGTCGAGGTTAACCCCGTAACAGTAGATATCCATTACCTGAAGGCCCTTTACGGGTACGGCGTAAACCGTATAAGCATCGGGGCGCAGTCGTTTTCCGGTAATCAGCTAAAAACCCTTGAGCGCGCACACAGCACAGTCGATGCCCTGAGGGCTTACGAAGATGCCAGGAGCGCCGGTTTTAAGAATGTCGGCCTTGACCTGATCTTTGCCGTCCCCGGGCAGAGCGCGGCGGAGTGGATTTCATCCGTAGAGACTGCGCTTCGGCTAAGACCGGAACATATCTCCATATACGGGCTTACTTACGAGGAGGGGACGGATTTTGGAGAGAGGCTCTCGGGCGGCCTTATAGAGAGGGTTCCTGAAGAGACGGAGCTCTCAATGTTTAAAGAGGGGGTTACGGCCCTCTCCTCCGGCGGCTACCAACATTACGAGATATCCAACCTTTCGCTTCCGGGTTTCTGGTCGCGTCACAATATGAACTACTGGCTGGGCGGCGGGTACATGGGGCTTGGAGCGGGCGCGCATTCTTTTATTCCAGGGGGCGGAGTGGGCTACGGCGTGAGGCGCTCAAATGAACTTGATGCCGAAAGATACATGAAACGCGCCCTGGAGGGTGGGGAGGCAGTAGGTTTTACCGAGGAGCTTTCACGGGAGGAGGCGATGACCGAGGCCCTGATGCTTGGGTTGAGATCTGCGCTTGGTGTCGATATGAGGGCTTTTAGGGAACGCTTTGGCACGGAGCCGGAGGATGCTCTCTCACGGAAGAGTCTCTTTAGTGACGGGCTATTATGTACGAAGGAGGGGAGGCTTCTCCTTACCGATAAGGGTCTTAACCTCTATAACGAAATTTACTAATGAAAAGAACGCCCGGTAAGGGGCTATGAAAGCTCTTTACCGCGTGGCGAGAGCGGACGCTAGAAGTCTTCAAAGGACATTAGATGTCTTGACAAGCCCTATTGTTGCTGGTATTTTATTATGGTGTCGGTATGCCGCAAGGAGAGTTCTTTAAAGGCGTGTCGACTTTATAGTTTTTGCCGCATAAAGGAAACCAGCCGGGCCGTAAGCCCGCCGCTACAAGGGCGGTCGCGCTCCGTAAAACAATACAATATAAGACAAGATCCAAGTTGGATTCTCCGTAAGCGTGGATATTTGAGTGTAATGAGTAAGGGGCGCTTCTTCGGCCCCTTCTTGGATAAATTTATTTAAGGGATTTTAATAAGATGAAAGAAGTAGAGAACGATAATGACACGGATGTGAAATCTCCTGAAGTGATGGACGTTCCCTCCGGGGCAGGCGAAGATGTCGGCGAGCCGGGTGAGGTTGATGAGCTTTCGGTCCTAAGATCAGAGCTCGAAACCAAGACCGCAGAGGTGGAAGAGAACCGTAACGAGATGCTCAGGGCGAGGGCCGAACTCGATAACGTCAGGAGAAGGCTCGAAAAGGAGAAGGCCGACCACATAAGTTACGGCAACGAGCGCCTTATTAAGGAGCTTTTGGGCGTTATGGATAACTTTGAGAGGGCGCTGGAGCATGCCGGAGAAGACAGCTCCGAGAACGGCGTCGAGGCTCTCAGGGGCGGAATAGAGCTCATCTACGGACAGATGAAGACAGTACTTGCAAATTTTGGTCTGAAAGAGGTAGAGGCCGTCGGAGCGAAGTTCGACCCGACCGTGCACGAGGCTATAAGCCGTGACGAATGCCCGGATAGCAAGCCGGATACCGTCATAAAGGAGTTTCAGAAGGGTTATTTCCTTAAAGACAGGTTACTCAGGCCCTCCATGGTCAGTGTAGCTAAATAAGGTCATATGAAGGTTTTTATTAATTGAGCTACGCCGGGAGGTCAAAATCCGGATTTTTCCTTTCTCTTCACCCATATAGTCTCTGGAAGACCAAGCCACATTTTCAAATTAAGTATCTGGATAATGCCGTGCCCTACTGCCACGTCCGTTACATGCCGGAGAGTTAGTGCGGGGGCGCATGATATTAATGAAATTAATTCAAATAAGTTAGAGGTCTTTTCTTTATGTCCAAGGACTATTACGAAATACTAGGGGTCTCGCGCGATGCGAGCCCCGACGAGATGAAACGCGCATACAGGAAGCTGGCGCTAAAATACCACCCGGATAAGCACAAGGGAGAAAAAGAGGCCGAGGAGAATTTCAAGCTCATAAACGAAGCCTATGACGTCCTTAAGGACGCCAAGAAGAGGTCGCAGTACGATCAGTTCGGCACCGTTGGCCCGGGAGCAGGTTTCAGGGACTCCGGCTTCCAGGATGTCGGTTTCGGCGACTTTCAGGATATATTCGGCGACGTCTTCTCCGACTTCTTCGGAGGGGCGGGCAGGAGGAGTGCCGAGAGAAGGGGAGCGGACCTTCGCTTCGATATGGAGATAGATTTTGAGGAGGCGGCCTTCGGCACAGAGAAGAAGATTAAGATACCGAGGACATTTAAATGCTCCGGGTGCGGCGGTAGCGGCGCAAAACCCGGTACCCAGCCGACGACGTGCTCCACCTGTTCGGGTTCCGGGCAGGTGAACTCAAGCCAGGGTTTCTTTACCGTATCCAGGCCGTGCCATTCTTGCAGGGGCAGGGGGCTTGAGATCAAATCCCCATGCACCAAATGCTCCGCGACCGGGCGCGAGAGGAAGACGAAGGAGCTTACGGTTAAGATTCCTCCCGGAGTGGATGTGGGCTCGAGGCTAAAACTCTCAGGGGAGGGGGACGAAGGTACACCGGGAGCGCCGAAGGGAGACCTTTACATCGTCCTCGACGTAAGGCGGCATGAGATATTCGAGAGGCAAAACGACGACGTCATCTGTGAGGTTCCAATAACGTTTACACAGGCCGCCCTCGGGGCCGAGATAGATGTCCCGTCGCTCGACGGCCCCCAGAAACTAAAGATACCGGCAGGCACGCAGTCCCATAGGCCCTTCACCATGCCGGGGATTGGAATAGCGTCCCTCCATACGGGCCGCAGGGGCGACCAGCACGTGATTATAAAGATTGAGACGCCAACAAAGCTGAGTTCCCGTCAGCGAGAGCTCCTTGATGAGTTTGCAAGGGAGAGCGGCGAGGATACAACTCCGATAAACAAATCTTTCTTTGAAAAGATGAAGGAGATATTCTGATGAAGAGGCTCTTTACTCTCTTGATACCGGTACTTTTTTTGATCCTTTTGCCGCGGGTGGTTGACGCAAGGTGGTTCGGGTACGATCCTTCGGCAGACGAAGATTTCTTCGAGATAATGAACTCTCTCGAAGATGGTTCAAAGAAGGACGGAGTCTGGGCAGGGTCTGAGGAGCTTATTTCAAGGCTTGAAGGTTTCATAATGGACCACCCAAACGCTGAGGCGACAGATGAGGCCCTGATAAGGCTTGCGGCCATATATATAGAGCTAAATGATTTCGAGAACGCTTCAAAGCATTACCGCAGGCATATCATCGATTTCCCGGCAAGCCGTTTTGCCCCTGAGGCCCTCTACGGCCTGGGTATTTCCCGTTACAGGCACGGCGACTTTAACGAGTCGGCCGACCTCCTGAGGACCATAGAGGTGCATCCCCTCTCCACCGTTTCGCTCAAGGTAAAGGCGAAGGGGCTTCTAACGCAGATAGAGTCTGTAATACAGAGCGGCTCCGAGGCTAAGGCGGAAGACTTCGAGGGCGGGGACTACGCCATCGGCGCGCTCCTGCCTTTAAAGGGCAGCTACTCCAGATTCGGCGAGAGGGCTTTGAAAGGTATCCTCCTTGCCGCCGAAGTCTTCGGTTCCGGCGGGGCTTCGGTTGAGGTTCATGCGCGAGATGTGGGCCTTGCCCCGGCCAATGCGGAAGAGGCGGTCATGAAGCTTGCCGGGAACTCAAAGGTGATGGGGCTTGTAGGGCCGCTCCTTAGTTCCACGGCCCCGCGCGTGGCAAAGAGGGCCGAGAGAGAAAGGCTGCCGGTCATAACGCTCTCTCAAAAGGAGGCCCTCCCTTCGACCGGGCCATATGTATTTAGAAATTTTATAACGATTTCAAGCCAGGCCAGAACACTCGCCTCCTATTCATACGAAATACTCGGCCAGAGGAATTTTGCAATCCTTTACCCCGACAATTCGTATGGTCGTGAGTTTGCTAAATTCTTTACAGAGGAGGTAATAAAGCTCGGTGGCGAAGTGGTCGGGATAAAGAGCTACAACGAAGGGCAGGTAGATTTCGCCCATGAACTTACCGACCTCTTTGCCATAGAGGTCGTCGAGAGGATGGAAGGAAGACGGAGGATAAGGGAGTATACGTCTGGGATAGAAGTGGACGCCCTCCTTATCCCGGACAACTATAATATTATAGGTCAAGTCGCCCCTTACCTCGCCTTTTATAATATAAAAGAGATTACCCTTCTGGGGTCGAGCGTCTGGAACTCTCCCGAGCTCATAAAACTTGCCGGAGAGTATGTGGAGGGTTCGATATTCGTTGACGGCTTCTTCGCGGGGAGCAGTAAAGAGGAGACGACCGAGTTCGTCTCAAGATTCAGGGAACTCTACGGCTACGAGCCGGGGCTGCTTGAGGCCGAGAGCTACGACGCCTCGATGATCCTCATAAGAGCGCTTCAGAGAGGATGGCTCACCAGGAGGGACGTGCGCGACTCTCTCTCCGAAATGGAGGAGTACAGAGGCGTAACGGGCCCTATCAGCTTCGACGGCGATGGCGAGGCCGTAAAAGAGCTCGTCGTCCTTACCGTCGAGGGGGGTAGAATAAAAGAGATTCAGCGCCCGTTTGTGCCTTACATGCCTCCTCTCGAAGAGGGTATGGAAGGGCTCTCTCCCGATGGTTTTACCTCAGGAGATTATACGGGCGCTCCGATTGATGGCCCGGAGGGCGGCTTCACGGAAGAGACCCTCCCGGCTGTAACGGATGACGAGGGCGATTCTGCAAAAGAAGAACCGCTTGACGACACCCTCGGCTCGGATGGCGCGGAGAACGAAGAGCTTCCCGGTCTCTGGGGCGAATAAATAATTATAACCTCCATGTAGAAGAACCGTCCATCTTTGAGTCCCTCTTCTCACTGAGGTTAGGGGCCACTATAATTGCTCCTACCCGCCCCGTTCCAATACAAACGTATATTCTCTTTACAGAGTACCGGTTTATTGGGTATACTAATAGATGTTATGGAAAATGAAAAACAGGAATATTACAGGGCGCTTTTAAATAAGCAGCTCGAGGAACTCCTTAGCGAGGCCGGTAAAACAGTCAGTGGAATGACCAACTCCAAGGACGATAACTTCCCGGACCCTACAGACAGGGCGAGCCTTGAGACCGACAGGAATTTTCTCTTGAGGGTTAAGGACCGCGAACGCAAACTTATCCTGAAGGTAGAGGAAGCAATCGGCAGGCTTGAAGGAGGCGAGTTCGGTATCTGCGATCTCTGCGGCGAGGAGATATCGGCGGAAAGGCTTAAGGTAAGGCCAGTTACAACTTCATGTATTGAATGCAAGACCGAAGAAGAGGAAGACGAAAAGAAGCGCAAAAATCTCTAGAACGCTTCCTCCTCCAGTCGTACTCACCCATTAACATTCAGCGCGGTTTTGGATTTCATAGACCGCTAAACCCCGTAATTTACCGGATACAATGTCAGAACTCAGAAAAGATCCTATCATAGGGAGATGGGTAATTATCTCCACAGAGCGCGGAAAGCGTCCGACCGACTTCGTGCCTGCTCCTCCGCCTGCCCCGCCGAGCGGAGGCTTTTGCCCTTTCTGCCCGGGTAACGAAGATAAGACCCCGCCGGAGATACTCGCCTACAGAAATAACGGCGACGCGCCGGATACCGAAGGCTGGCATATCCGTATCGTGCCTAATAAGTACCCGGCCCTCAAGGTGGAGGGCTCGCTCGACAGGGAAGGCCACGGCGTCTACGATAAGATAAACGGCATCGGCGCCCATGAGGTTATTATCGAAAGCCCGGAGCATACCGATACGCTCGCTACCATTGCGGTAAAGCTCTTTGAGGATCTCCTGTGGGCCTATAGGGACAGGATTACCGATTTAAAGAAGGATAAAAGGCTAAAATACGCCCTCATCTTCAAAAATCACGGCGAGAGCGCAGGAGCCACTCTGGAACATACGCACTCGCAGCTCATTGCAATGCCGGTCATCCCCAAGAGGGTAGCCGAGGAGATTGAGGGTGCGCTTAAGTATTACAACTATAAGGAACGGTGCATCTTCTGCGACATCGTCCGCCAGGAGATCCAGGAGGAGCACAGGGTGGTGAGAGAGGAGCGCGACTTTATAGCGATAGCGCCGTACGCCCCTAAATCTCCCTTCGAGGTATGGATACTCCCCAAGGAACACGACTCCAACTTTGAAGATTGCATGAAGAGGTCCTTCGAGGGGCTGTCAAGGATATTCTCGGATGTACTTAAAAGGATGGATAAGGTTCTTAACTGTCCTCCCTATAATTATATACTGCATACCGCCCCTCTAAACGCGTCTAATATGCCCCATTACCACTGGCACTTTGAGATCATGCCTAAGCTCGTAAAGACGGCAGGCTTTGAGTGGGGTTCCGGTTTTTATATAAACCCGACATCCCCGGAGGAAGCTGCCCGCTATCTGCGCGAGGCGAAGATTTAGTGGTGAGGATACGAATTTACCTCAGTTAGGTATATGTTTTTTGATGAAATTTTTGTCTTATTATTGTAAAGTGAAATCTTCTTCTTGAAGGTTTTCTCATTAATTTCCACAGCACTTGGCCGTAAGGCGGCCGTCTGGGCCTTAACGTTCTAAGAGAGGGTCATGAATAAGAAGATACTTGTTGTTGACGACGAAGAAGGCATCAGGTTTCTCTACAAGGAAGAGTTCGAGGAGGAGGGTTATCAGGTCGAGGTCGCATCCTCGGGCGAGGAGGCCGTTTCCAAACTCACGGACGGCCTTATCGTGGATATCGTTCTTCTGGATATAAAACTCTCCGGCATGGACGGCGTGGACACACTCAGGCAGATAAAGGAAAAATGGTGCGAGCTTCCGGTTATCCTCTCCACTGCATACCCCCACTACAAACACGAATTTGGCACCTGGGCCTGCGACGCCTATGTTGTGAAGAGTTCGGACCTGAATGAACTGAAAGAGATTGTAAGGAATACCCTGGAGAAGAAATAGCGATCTTCCTTGCCGCCTCGCTGGCTTCGTGAACAGAAATCTATTAAACCTACTTATATAAGAAAAGATTACCTGTTAAGCTCTCCGCTACTTCCCGTAAAGGAGGGTGCTTAAGCCGTGTGCGCCGACACCCTAAACCCTTTTGTTATGTATTGTTTCCGCCACAGGTAAGAAGCTCTCCCGGCTGAAGATAATGTGACAGTAGATAATGTCCTGATGGGACGCCTTTCATGAAATTATTCTCAAGTCCGCACTTGATTACTCGTTAAATAATGCGTATAATCACATATTCATAATCTTATGGGGGGTTAGCTCAGTTGGGAGAGCGGCTGGTTCGCAATCAGCAGGTCGTCGGTTCGATCCCGATACCCTCCACCAATAAAATTAAAGGGTTACGGGATTATTTCCGTAACCCTTTTTCTTTGTGTTACCGCCTGTGTTACCGCCATAAAAAGTTGTTTAGTGTTCTTGATGGTCAAAAGGGCTTTTGTTTTTCTACAAATTAATATATCCTAATCGCATGAACTTTCGCACGGCATATCCAGATTATGAGACATATGATGAGTCGGAATTTTATTTACATAAAGTTCCAGCAGGACTTTGTTCTGCCCTCATGGGTCTCATTCTCCGTTATGCTGATGATAGTAGCAAGCTAAAGGTTGTTTGTTATGATATCGCCACTAGAGTTCCTTGTGAACCAACAACTAACTGGGGTTGGGATTGGTTGGTTAGTGATTTTGATCACTTCCTTCATCGTCTTTGCCAAGGAAAATTTTATAAGTTTATGGATTTTATTTCAGGGTTCGCTCATGAAAACAAGGACAATGAAGGTTTTGATGACTTAAACGATATTCTTGAGGAATATGAGTTTGGCTATAGACTAGAAAACCAACTCACTGATGCGGTGTGGGATTTAGTGACTGACGTGTCTCATAGAACATCATCTATTCAAGAACGAGGTACAATAAAAAAGTGTGTAAATAGCTGACGGTGGTAGTACCTTTTCAGTAGAGAGTATCTACAGAAAAAAGAAGGAGTTACTGCCATGCAAGCGAGTACCAAGTCTTTATCAGAAGTATCCGTTCCCTGTTTTGATGACCTTGAACAGTGGGTTCGAGGGAAGGTTCAGGTTTTTGTACGAGGGGGTACTGGAAGAAGAAGTTGAGTTATTTCTTGGCCGTGCAAGGCACGAGAGGCTTGACACTGTCGATGTGGTCAAGGGATATCGTAACGGCTACGGTAGGCCCCGTAAGATGTCTCTTAGTAGTGGGACTATTGTATTGAGGAGACCTCGTGTGAGGAACCTGGAAGACAGGTTTGAGAGCCGGATATTGCCGCTCTTCAAGCATCACAGCCGTGAGGTTGGCAATCTCTTGCCTGAACTGTATTTACATGGGCTCTCCAACGGAGACTTCGAGCTTGCACTTAGAGGCCTTTTTGGCGATGGTGCTCCGCTTTCAGCCGCTTCTATCCAGCATCTTAAGGGCAAGTGGGAGTCTGAGTACGAGTCATGGAGTTGTGAGGATCTGGGCGGGCTTGAGCCTGTTTACCTGTGGGCCGACGGTGTATATGTAAAGGCCGGGATAGGCAAGGATAAAGCTGCCCTTTTAGTGGTCATAGCGTCTTTTAGCGACGGAAGTAAAAGGATATTGACGTAGAGAGCGGTTACCTGGAGTCTACGGCTTCCTGGGGGTCTCTTCTCCGTTCACTGAATCAAAGAGGCATGGAGGCACCCAGTCTTGTGGTAGCCGATGGTCACTTGGGCATATGGGGATCCCTCGGGGAGATATATCCGGAGAGTTCTGAACAGAGGTGCTGGAATCATAAGATAATGAACGTTCTTGACAGGATGCCCAAAAGGTTACAGGCAGAGGCTAGAGGGGAGCTTACGAAGCTTCCTTATGCCGAGAACAGATCCGAGTGTGAAGTTCTTAGGGACCGCTTTACCAGACGTTTTGGTGTTGATTACCCGAAGGCTGTGGAGACGCTTAAACGGGACTGGGATAGAATGATAGCCTTCTATGACTTCCCCAAAGAACACTGGAGACATATAAGAACCTCAAACATCGTAGAGTCACCCTTCTCTGCCGTAAGGCTCAGGACCGGTGCGGCAAGACGCTTCAGGAAAGTAGCAAACGCCACTGCTCTTATATGGAAGATCCTTATGGTGGCGGAGAAGCGCTTCAGGAAATTAAACGCTCCGAATCTGATGAAAGAGGTCTACGAGGGAAGAAAATACAAGGACGGAATACGGGTGTCAACAGAGGATGGAAGGACTGCCGCCTGATGCCTATTTACACACTTATTGACACGAGCTCGCGAATAGACTGAAAAATAGAATACTGGCAAGGGTTTTTACCAGACTTCCCTCTTTACTTAACAGGATAGCTGGCAAGGGCGGGTACGAACCCAAGGAGCTTAACCTCGATGATATCCAGTGGACGCCTATAGATAAGCCTATTGATAAGTCCCGTATCGCCATAGTCACCACCGCCGGGCTTCACCTGAATGACCAACCCCCTTTTGATATGAAATACCCGTTAGGAGACCCATCGTTCAGGGAGCTACCGGATAGTGCGTCTACGGATACCCCACGACTATTACAACCATACGGACACGGAGAAGGATATAAATATCGTTTTCCCATATAGAGAGGCTGAGGGATGCCGTGGCTTCTGGTGAGGCAGGCTCCATTGTCCCCCTTCACATATCATTTATGGGTCACATAGACTGCGTATACGTAAAAACCCTTTACAACGAGACGGCCCCCCTCGCGGCCGTAAAACTCATCGAAAATGGTGCTGAAATTGCTTTATTTACACCCGGGTGAGGTATCTGCAATCGGTCCGTTGGACTGATACAGAGGGTTGTAGAGGCTGCCGGCATACCTATGGTCGCTATATCGATTATGAGGAAGTTTACCGAGGCCGCGAGGCCTACAAGGTCGCTCTATCTTAACTGGCCCATGGGACATCCGTTTGGAGAACCGGATAACATACAACAGCAGATGCGTATCCTGAGGGATGCATTTACCGCGCTTCAGGATATAACGAATCCGGGTGCGATAATAGACCTTCCGTACAGGTGGGGGAGACCGGAGGATATGAGTAAGTTCAAATGCGCCTGCGAGTAGGCGCTATCATTCTCATTTTACGGGAATCTTTATTGCTAGGTGGTTAGTCATGGGAAAAGTTTGTTTAATAATTGATTAGTGTACGGTAACTGGTCACAGTAGCAAAGGGGCTGTTGAAGGCACCTAAATCATTACTAGTGGTGATATTCAGCA
>JAJCZG010000027.1 GCA_029262475.1 Deltaproteobacteria bacterium | reverse complement strand
ATTTAAAGAAGAGCCTGGCGAGCGAGCCCACCATAATGGTGCGGCCCTTAAGCGTTCCGAACTTCGCCGTCGAGTGCTCGCGCACCTCCTCGGTTATGGATCTTTTATAATCCTTTACAGCGAACCCACGGTCCTTACTCGATAAGACCTCGCCGTGCTTTTGCATCAGAAATTCGAGCTCAACTTCCAGCTCAGGGTACTCGAAGGTCGAAAATAGACCGGCGAGCTTCCTGGCGCCGGGAAGGGCAGTTTCTATCTTACCCAGAAGGGTAGTGAGCTCGTCCGTGGTAGGGACCTTATGGAAACCACCGACGGTAGTGCGCGTAGGATGAACGCTCCTCCCGGCAACGACACTGGCTATCTCGTCACCGGTTTCTTTAAGCAAAAGTGCGAGGGCAAAGGTCTCGGGGTCGCTCTTATTTAACTCCGTTATCTTGTCCAGGCCGATATAATCCGGAAGTGCGAGGAAGACAGTGTGGAGTATGTGGCTCTGGACGTTTTGGCCTACCAGCATGAGACGCCTTAATAGGCGCGTGCTTTCCGTTATCTCTACTCCGAGCGCCGCCTCCGCCGCGCCTAGGGAGGCGAGGTTATGTGCAATTGGACAGACCCCGCAGATCCTGGGCGTAATCCAGTGCATCTCTTGAAGGGTCCTGCCGCAGAGTATCCCTTCGAAGAGGCGTTCGCCCTCGTGAACGTGAAGTTTAACCGTACCTTTTTTGAAGTCAACTTTAAGGCTCCCGTGCCCCTCAATCTTAGCGATATAGGACTCGGCACGCTCCATAACGAGGTTCTTTCTATTTTCCATCATGGTCTCTTTGTCCTTCCCCGCTTTAGCGCACTCTCAAAGGCGTCCTTGTACTCGGGTATGTGGTTAAAGAAGATCTTCAGATGACCGCGTATCTCTTTTGGCGAGCTTGCCCACCTGAGTATCCTGACGAGCCCGTCTATGTTAGCGTCTTCGCGGAGGCCGAAGCAGCCGTAGCACGGGCTTCCGCCGGAGATGCAGACAGCCTTGCAACCACCTTGAGTTATGGGGCCGAAACATATTTTGTCATTTAGGAGGCGGCAAGTGTTTCCGGCCTCCTTACAGTCGAAGCATACGGAGTAGTCGCGGTACTTGGGCTTCTTACCCGAAGCGAGTTCTTCTATCGTCCTTACTAGCTCGCCTGCGTTAACCGGGCATCCGTGTATCATATGCTCCACGCGCACGTATGCGGCTAGCGGCAGGGAGTCCACGCCTATGGGTTTGTACTCGGGGCCGTATATTTTTTTGTACCACTTTTCCCGTTCTCCCTTATCCATGATACCCGGTATCCCAGCGATTGAAGCGCACGCACCGAGCGCTACTATGGCCCCGGACTTTTCCCTGAGCTCTTTTAAGAGCGCAATTTCATCGCCGGTGACCGGAGTGCCTTCGATGATAGTCACGTCATAGGGGCCGTCCTTGCAGGCGTCTTGCGCCAGACGCCAGTTTACGATATCGAAGCGGTCTTCGAGGGCGAGAAGATTTTCCTTAAGGGTACTCAGCACCACCTCGCACCCCTCGCAGTCGGTAAAGTCGTATATGGCAATCGTTAGACGTTTGGTCATCTCTTTACTCAGTCCCAGTTCCTGTCAATCTCGTCGAGGTTAAATACAGGGCCGTCGGTGCAGACGTACTTCCTGCCTGTAACGCAGTGTTGGCAACGTCCTACGCCGCACTGCATTCTCCGCTCCATGCTTATAAAGATTTTCCTGTCGCTTATGCCCATAGGGTTAACCAGTTGTTCAATCGAGTCCACCATCGGGCCTGGGCCGCACATGGCGACTACGGTATTTGCAGGGTTGACCTTTATATCCGTGAGACAGTCGGATACGAAACCGCACTTTCCCTTCCAGTCGCACTCGGGGCCGTCCACGGTGAGGGTTACGTCGATCTTCCGCTTCCACTTGCTTATCTCTCTTTTCATCAGCAGGCCGGCGCTAGTCTTTGCGCCGTAGACGAGATGAACCATGCCGAAATCCTTCCGGTTATGGATTATATATCTTATGAGCGAGGCTATCGGCGGAATGCCCGAGCCTCCGGTAATTAGTATTACGTCGCTGCCCTTGAAGAATTCGAGAGGATAGCCGTTGCCGTACGGGCCGCGAAGCGTCATCGTATCGCCCTTCTCAAGGAGGTGCATGGCCCCGGTAACGTCTCCGACGCGCCTTACGACGAGTTCTATGTATTCGGTCTCGTACGGGTCGGAGGCGATGCCGAAGGGGGCCTCGCCGTAGCCCCAGACTCCGGCGAGCATGAACTGGCCGGGCGTAAAGTGCATGCCCCTCTTTGGGGTTCCGAATGGCACGCCTCCTTTACTCCTTAGGCGAAAGAGGAGCACGTCTTTGGATTGACGTTCGACTTTTACTATCTCGGCTGTAACGGGCTCGTAGATGTTTTTCATCTGTACCGGCGCCTCCTCTGGGCGCTCTTAGAGTATGCAGAGACGATATCAAGTAAAACGGCCTCTATGTCGATCCTTGCAGGGCAGTCGCGCTGGCACCTGCCGCAGGCCACGCACTCGGACCTGCCGAATTCGAGATACCCCCTGACGAACTTATGATAGAACCAGTTATAGTAGCGTTCCCTGAGGCCGGGGTGCATATCTTCGCCGCCGCCGAGCCTTGCAAATACCGGGAGTGTGCATGCGTCCCACCGACGGCACCTTACGGCCTCATCGCCTGACAGGGCTACGGAGTCTTCCGCTGCAAAGCAGTGGCATAGCGGGCATACGTATGTGCAAATACCGCAGCCAAGGCACTCTCTGGAGAGTTTTTCCCAGAGCTTCTTATAGCCATGCCATGACCACTCGACCGCCACCTTCAGGAGTTCGGCGTCCATGAGGAGGTTTCGCAGATCAGGCATGGTATCGTTCTTAACCGGGACTGCCTGGGGCGACTTGGATTTCTTCAGGCGTGGGAGGTGTTTCTTTATCGCTCGCTCGCCCTTCTCCGTCACCGATAAAAGCTTTGAAGTATCCGCGTCAATAGAGGAGATTATTATGTCACCGCCCGGCGGGACGTCGAAGGCTTCACCTGTAACACCTATGAGAAGCGCGCGCCTCCTCCTCCTGAAGTAATAGTAATCCTTCTCCGGTGCGCTCATGATCTCATCAAGGCAGGTTATCGCTTCAAGGTCTCTAAGCGAGAGGCCGTAGAGGACGAACTTCCTGGGAGGCGGCGGTGTCGTAACGGAGCCGTCTTTAACTAAGTGGGTAAATGTAATCTCTCTCTCGGGGAAGAATAACTTTTTGGGTGGAAGATCGCTTGAGCTAACGTCGCGAAAGTCGTAAGCGCCCTTTAGAGCGGTAAGGAGTTTTTCTTTTTCGGAGGTTTTTATACACCACATAATTTTTTATTAAACCGAAATAATGGGCAGAGATGAAGCACGCCAGACGAAAGAAGGCAGAACTCTTTTCGCTGGCAACGAAACAAACATAGTAATTGGAGTTATTTACCAGTTCTGACCGAGGAGCTCAAAGTGCGCCTGCGGGTGCAAGCAAGCAGGGCACGTATCCGGAGCCTCCAGAGCCTCGTGCAGGTAGCCGCAGTTACGGCAACGCCAGAAGACCTTTCCGTTTTTCCTGAAGACCTCGCCTTTGTCGAGATTTTCGGCGAGTTCCAGGTAACGTTTTTCGTGTTGTTTTTCGGCTATGCATATTGCCTCTAAGGCCCTGGCGATATCCTCGAAACCCTCCTCGCGAGCGGTAGCGGCGAATGACGGATAAAGCTCGGTCCATTCATGGTGCTCACCTGAGGCAGCGGCACGAAGGTTTTCTTCGGTGGTGCCTACGGTGCCGAATGGAAACGATGCCGTAATCTCGGCGTCACCTCCGGTCATGAATTTAAAAAAACGCTTGGCGTGTTCTTTTTCCTGATTGGCGGTCTCCGAAAATATCTCGGATATTTGAACCAATCCCTCTTTTTTGGCCTTGTCGGCGAAGTAGGTGTAGCGGTTACGAGCCTGAGACTCTCCGGCAAAAGCCGCCATAAGGTTCTTTTCGGTTTTGCTCCCCTTAAGATCCATCATAATCCCTTTCCTGTATTTACGTAAATTATAGCCAAGCGTAATGGGCGCTTATAATATAGAAATGCGTTGTTTTCATGAGCTTACGGCAGTGATCGGGGTATTTCTTTTATTATATCCCCTGATAATCTGTGTGTCAAACCGTAAGGGGCAGGGAGGTGGGATTGGCTTTCAGGCCAAGTAGTTTACACAGGGTCGTATGGATAGTCGCCATTCCATTTGCTGCACCTCGGTTGTACCTGACATTCCCTGCAAAATGGTACCGGGACCGGTTTGCCGTCTTTAAGCACTCCGACCTGCATATCGAGAGAATACCCTTTGGTATCAAATGAGAGCTCTCTCTCAAGCTCCATATGGCTCTGCATCTTATCTACTATTTCCTGAGGCACTTCAGGGTAGACATACTTATGCCAGAATTTTTTTATAGATGGAACCTTCGGGTGGTCGCCAAAACCTATGAAATCGTCACACTTGCTGCTGTCTAACCAGTAAGGTTCATCTTCATTATGAATGGCTCCGACCGGACAAGCAACGCGGCAGTCCGGACAACCATCGCATTTTTTCCAATAATTTAAATCAACATCCGTTGGCTGCGAGGGAGGGGTGATTTCATCGTCGAAACCAACGACAAAGATCTTCATATCAAAGCCGAATTTATAGCTATGTATAAGAGAGTTCTTTGCCCTTACGCCGAGTCCCGAAAGAATCGTAGCTACCTTGTAATTGGTATAGATTGGGAACCAGTCATTAAGGCTACTTCCTTCAAGGATATCGTCAGCCTCTTTATAATTGGTATAATCCCAGGAATCGGGGGAATGCCTTACGAGAACTATTGAATTTGTAAGCGAAAGAAAATGAATATTATTTGTAAAATCCGCGCCATACTGCTGCGGCTTTCCCTTGATAGGGGAGTAGGCGCATATTTGTAGCTGCTCTTTTGTGAGGAACCCCACGTCCCACTTGTCTTCCGGGAAGAGGGCTCGTATATTTGAAAATTTTACTTTTTTATTATCGGACATTATTCATCTCTCTAACTAATGATTGAATCTGAAACTCAATAACTCATCGAAGAGCCGACCTTTCCATCGGTGTGCCCCCGTCGTATTGGTCCGCTCATTATTATAGCAGAGAAGCCGCTTATCGCGACAGGACTCTATCCAATGAGCCCCGCACAGAGCTGAAAGATTGGGAGTATTCCAGGTTTCAACACGTATAATATATCTCGTAGAGTGTTTTAATGTCAATCTGTTTGGGTTCTCCGGAGCCGATATGCACCAGTAAGAAGCTACTTATCAAGAAGGCCGCCCAGCTTCTTTTTCCTTCGCCATCAAAAGCTTTTTCTTCCTGTACTTCATGCTCGGCCTGTCGATTACAAAGTATATCGCTCCACTTATGACGGTCACCATCGTAAAATACATGGCGAATGCGATGAAGAGTCCCACCAGGCTCTCGACCTTGTAGAATTTGTCTATGACGGTGAGCAGAGGCAGCATGAGCATGATGTGGTAGAGGTACATAGTGTAGCTGAGCTTCGCAATTGCTGCGAAGAAGCGTTTAACGGGTAGAAGAGTATTTACTCTGCTAAGTGCCCCCCAAAGGGTAAGCGCCGAGAAGCCGAGCCCGGTGAGAGTAAAGTGCCAGCGTGCGGTGTACGGCGAAGCGCCGTCTATGCCGCTTGCGATGGTAATGCCGGTAGCAACGGAACCTATAATAAAGAATAGATACGCCCACACCGCGCCGCCACGGTTTGTCCGTTTAAGGTATATGAATATAAAGGCCGCTAGCACACCGAAGAGGAGGCTGTCAAAACGCATGTGGAGCGGGTGCGAGAAGACGTGGTCGAATACGTAATCCGTCCCGTCAAGGTATGCGTATACCACGAAGCGGAGTATTATCTCGAAGAGTATTATTCCGATGAGTGCAGCCGCCATATAAACCGTCCGGTATCTGGAGAGAATAAAAAGAAGGAGCGGTATTATGAGATAGAATTGCTCTTCAAGGGCAAGGGTCCAGTAGATGCCCCTCTGGATCGACGGCAGCGAGGCTATGTGATAGTTCTGTAGATAAACAGCGTGATAGAGGAGGGACTTTATGAAGACCACGGTCTCCCATCCACTAGTAACCCCCGTAAAGACGAGCACCGCAACCACGGCGAGCGAGAAGTAGTACGGAGGGAATATCCTCCAGAAGCGTTTGAAGTAAAAGCGCCTGAAGCTGAAATCTCCGTACGTCAGCTCCTCGATGATCTGTCCTCCTATGAGAAATCCGCTTAGCGCAAAGAAGAGGCCGACGCCGTTCGAACTCCACAGGAGGAAGTCCACGAGCGGTATATCCTTTGGAATATAGAATCGCTCGCTAAAGTGCCGGAGCATTACAAGCATTATGGCTATGGTCCTAAGGAGATCAAGGGAAGGGTAGTGTCCCTTGAAGAGCCTCCCGCCCGTGCCGACGTTATTATTATAATAATCATTATCAGCCATAAGGTAAGTCCTTTATGGTGCTTGTGTTTTTCTTCAGGCCGTCTTATTTACTAGAGTATCCCTGCGGCCAAACTCTAAATAGCTAAGGGGTTCGGAGACGTCGAGTGCTACTACCTGAGTGCGCCGTGGGCGACCGGATTATATAATGCTAACTTTTGTTTACTGAAATAACAGTACTTTAATATTTAAATTTCTCATAGTGCCGGAGACCATATTACAATGCGGCCTTCCGGGACTTTAACAAAAGTCTACAAGATGAGCTGCAAAAAAGAAAGAAATTAGTTGTTTATTAGAGCGAGAGCAACGTTTTTAGTCATGGAGAGATTAGACCGATATAGAGGAAGTCCCATGTGAGACGATCATTATGGTCTCACTGACTTACGTGTGAGGAGAGAGCATTAGCTCTTTCATATAGCCCTTGTAAAGGCTGGTTTTACGATAAGTATTTAGAGGTCTTGCGTGAGGCCGGTACGGGCGACGGGGTTCCGGGTCAGTCGTCGCTCGCGTTGAAGGTCTCTTCACATATGGCGCGCCATATCGGTAATCTATCCTCGAAGCCCGCCTTCGAGACGACTTCGAGCTTTGCCGCAGTAAGATCTTCAATACCTTGATTATCGAAGAACTTCATTTCAAGAAGATCGGATACATGCACGGCGAGCAGAGGGCTGAAGGTAGCAAGTTGAGCCTCACTTGGGCGGTGGTGATACGCAAGCGCCTCCACCAGGTGCCACGGCAGTCCCCATATACCCACAAGGTATGCGCCTACCTCGCAGTGGGTTGTGCCGAAGACCACCTTCTCTGCTTCCCAAAGTTCGCACCTGTTCTCCTTGACTTGCTTCAAGACCTCTTCGTATTTATCCGGCATATTGCTTGAAAGGACCAGTATGCCGAGATCATGAAGAAGTCCGGCGAGAAGCGAGGCTTCGATTATCTGATCACTGTGACCCTCTTCCTTGGCTATCTTCATGGCAGAGCTGCCAACCAGCATGCTGTGTCTCCAGATACGGTCTATGGAGAGCCCTTCTAAGTCCTTTTTCTTAAATGCGGAGAATACGCCTGCTGCCAGTACCAGCCCTTTTATAGTCTCAAGACCCAGGTATACAGCGGCGGTCTCAGGGCACGTGACCTTCTTCGGGAGACCGAAGAAGGCGGAGTTGATCAACTGGAGCACCTTCGCGCTCATCCCTATATCTCTGGAGATGATAGCTCCTATCTTTTTTATAGAGTTACTTTCATTCTCCAGCTCCCTTACGATCTCGGTATAAAGGTGCGGCACGCTTGGAATACTCTTTAAACCGTTTACCAGCTGAACCAGATCTCTATCTTTAAGTATTTCGCCCATGCCGCAGGCTTTCGTTATCGTCACCTTCAGGGTATCTACATCGCACGGCTTGGAGAGAAACTGGTGGGCGATCGAGACAGACTCCATATTGGAAACATTGTCGGAATGGCCGGAGAGGATTATGCGAACCATGTGGGGGTGGCGTGACTTTACCTCTTTGAGGAGCGCGTTGCCGGTCATTCCGGGCATGCGCATATCGGTTATGATTATATCATACGCACCGTCTTCGAGAAGCTCCAGGGCCTCGTAGCCGCTTGTGACAAAACTCATATCCCATTCGTTGCGGAAGCTTCTGAGCATCCTCCTCAAGCCGTCATTTATATTTGGATCGTCGTCTACAAAGAGTATGTGTTTCTTCATAATCGCCTAACGGGTTAAATTAAGCCTCCACCAAGACACGGAACGGCTCTACGATACCGACGTTACAGTCGATGCTCATAAGGTTAATCTTAACGGCTTCTGTTACCTCGGTACCCCTGGAGAGGAGGAGCCTGCCGCTCTTTGACATGATATCTTCGTTTAGTATCATGCCGTTCATCAACTCGCAGGTATTAATGGCCCTGACCTCTTGGCTGCCCTTGACAACCTCGGCGCTACTAAGGATTTCCAGCAGGTCCGGGTTATAGATATCTTCCTTACGCATGGCGACAAGCGCTGCCTCACGCTTTACGCCGTTACTTATTAACTGGTCAAGCCTGAGCGCTGCGTTTAGCATCTGTCCGCCTAGCTCTATCTCTCCCGCCAGCTCTGATGCGTCATCACCGCCTTCGGCAAAGACCATCTGCTGCTTACCAACTATCTGGGATATTGACTCGAGGCGCGGAATGCTGGAGAGAAGCTTTGAGGCGACAGAGGGGTGAGAAGCGTAGATTTTTACCTCCTCATCGGAGAGCGGTTGCCCGGCGTATAGCTTCATTAAGGTATCGGGCGGTAGCGTAACACACCCGAGCTGGGAGAGCATGGCCGCTATCTCAAAACGCCACGGCTTCGAGAGGCCAAGCTTCGAGGTCATGTGTTTTACATATTTCTTTATGCGTGAGCCGCGTCCGAAGGCTGCCGGGTTAACGATGGAGAGTACTTCGGTAAGAACCTTGATGCTCGCCAGAAGCGTCTTCTCCAGGAGTTCACGCTCGGCGTTTAAGAGGCGGTGCTGCTCAATCGATGCGTCGAGGGCCTTTATCATCTGATCCGGTGGACACGGTTTGGTAAGGAAGCGAAAAATATTGCCTTCGTTCACAACGGCTATGGCGTCGTTCATATCGGCCTGTCCCGTGAGCATTACGCGTACGCTCCTTGGTTCCTTCTCCCAGACCTTGGCAAGGAACTCCACGCCGTTCATGCCCGGCATGCGAAGGTCCGAGACGACTACGGCGAAGGGCCCTTTGGTGCTTATCGCCTCAAGGCCGGCCATGGCTCCGACAGCGGTCACTATGTCGAACTTCTTACGAAGGTGCCTCTGGTATGCCTCAAGGATATTTTGCTCGTCATCTACAAATAGTATTTTGTCAGCCATCGTGTCAGGATCCTTTCAGTCCCCATCGTGAAGCTGTAGTTACTCTTCGTCCATGCTTATTCATTTACGGCCTCGTCATCCGTTTGTATCGGAAGGCGGATGAAGAAGGTAGTGCCCTCTCCAACAACCGTTTCAAATGTGATGGTGCCGCCATGCTTATTTGTTATAACCGAATGGGCGATGGAGAGCCCTTGACCAGTGCCCTTACCGACCTCCTTGGTGGTGTAAAAATGTTCGAAGATATGAGGCTGCACATCCTCGGGTATCCCCTTGCCGGTATCCGAAATCGCTATCACAACCCCACTGTCTTCCCTGTGCGTCGAGATTGTAATAAGGCCCAGAGAGCCATCCTGTTCGTTACCCCTGGCGTCCTCAATGGCGTGCACTGCGTTTACAATGAGATTAAGGAAGACCTGGTTAAGTTCGTTCAGGTAACACGGAACGTAGGGGAGAGAATCGTCGAGCTCCAGCTTTACATCGGCTACATACTTGTATTCGCTTCTTGATATCGTAAGCGTATTCTGTAAAGCCGTATTAAGGTCGGAGGGCTCCATATCTTCCTTGTCGGGATGAGAGAAGCTCTTCATAGCGTTTACGATGCTGCTTACGCGGTTTACCCCTTCAAGTACCTGGGAGATGGATTTTGGCACCTCTTCAGTGAGGTATTCCATATCGGCCTCCTCGGCGGCCGATATGGTATCGCTTAGCATCCGCCGCTGCTCCTCGGTAAGTCTTCCAGCCTCTTCGTCATCGGCAAGGCTCTTACATAGGGCCACCGTCCTATCTATCAGCTCAATTATATCGGCGAAGCTATCTTGAAGAAAATGCGTATTATCGCCTATAAACTGCGTAGGCGTATTGATCTCGTGCGCTATGCCTGCGGCAAGCGTTCCTACGGCCTCAAGCTTCTGAGCCTGGAAGAGCTGGACCTCAAGTTGTGCCTTCTCGTCTTCGTCCTTCTTATGCTTCGTGCAGTCGCGAAATACCATTATAGAGCCTATCACTTCCTTATTCTGATTCCGTATGGGTGAAATATTGGCCGATACATAGCGTTCGGTTCCATCCGCTGAGAGGAGGATGCAACCGTTATCGAACCATACGTTCTCCTTTTCTCCATCGAGAACCTCTTTAATCGAGTTTATGCATTCGCCACTTGGCGCGCAGTGTATCAGCTTGAAGATCTCCCGGAGATCCTTGCCAACCGCTTCATTCCTGTTCCAGGCGGTCAGTTTCTCAGCCACCCTGTTAATCTCCGTAACACTTCCGAATGTGTCTGTGGTTATGACTCCGTCTCCGATGCTGAAGAGCGTCATGGCCAGGCGCTCCTTCTCGGATGCGAGAGCGTCTTCTGCGACCCTTCTCTCCGCAATATGAACCACCAGTGGCCTTAGAAGAAAGAAATAAAGGGTCGGAGTTACAAGGATAACCAGAAGGGTAGAATCGAAGAAGACTTCGACCATAGGGGATATATCCGATTGTTTTGAAAGGAAGAGCATTACCGCCGTCTCGCCTAAAAATATCGTTAGGGCTAGGAAGAGCAGTGAGTAATAAGGCGAGAGCCGCGGCGTAAGAGATCCTGCGACTTTCACACTCTTGTTACTCCTCTTCGTATCAAGCCTTATTATATAAATGGCTGCGGTCATAATGCATAAGAAGGTTATCGATATTACCAGGAGGCTAGTCTTAAAGAGGGTGTGGCCCAGAGCCTTATTGCTCTTTGTTATGTCATAATATATCTCAAATGCGCCTTTAAAGTCGCCGTTCCTCATTATTGGGACATAGGTCTCAACAACATCGGCCGTTACCACATCATCCTCGGCAGAGGTGCCGTCCTTCTTGACTACCTTGGTGTACTTATTCCCTGAGGCGACTACCCCGTGAAAATAGTAATTGTCATTTACCGAGCCTATCTCTCCGGAATCAGAAGAGTAGACGATGGTCCCGCTCTCATTAAATATTCTGATCTTCGCGTAATGAAAATCATTCTGGCTGCGAAGGACAGCCTTCTTCAGTTCTTCCGTAATAAGAGCGGCATCGATCTCCGCATCTTCAGCGATGAGCATATGACTTAGATGGTTGGCAGTGCGCGTGGCGTCAGCTTCGGTATTATCGATAAGGAGCTTACTGAAGGACGGATAAATATAATAGATATTAACGAGTGGAAAGAATATCGCCATAGCAAAAGATATAAGGAAAATGTTCCTTATTAATTTGAAATTTTTCATTAACCTCGACCTTTCATGATTTTACAGGGCAGATGCAATCCCGGACTCCTCAGTCACCTCTTCATCGGCGAACTGATTTCGGATCTCATTAAAAAGCTTCCATGCCTTCTCCAGGGCGTTATAGATTTCGGGGTCGAAATGCGTGCCCACCGCCGAACGCATCTCACTACGCACCCTTTCTTCTGAGAATCTGGGCTTATACGGCCTTTTTGAGAAGAGGGCGTCATAGACGTCGGCGATGGCCGTTATGCGCGCTTCCAGGGGGATATCCTCACCGGCTAAACCACCCGGGTAGCCGGAACCGTTCCACTTCTCGTGGTGTCCGAGCGAGATGGCCGAAGCCATCTCCAGGAAGGGATTCTCTGTCTTTATATTATTAAGGAAATACGGAATATTAAGGACAGGGCCGAATGCCTTTATCGAACGGGCCTCCTGCCGGAGGATCTTCGCGCCGATCTCGCTATGGCTTCTCATGATCACCCACTCATCGTCGGTCAAAGGACCTTCCTTAAGGAGAATACGGTCCGGGATACCAATCTTGCCTATATCGTGGAGCGGGGCGGTAAAAAATATCCTCTCGGAAAATTCACTCTCCATACCGAGGGTCTCGGCGAGGACGTGACTGTAATAGCCAACGCGAACGACATGGTTACCGGTATCCTTATCCCTGTACTCAGCGGCCTTGCCGAGCTGCCAGATAAGTTCGATGCGCGAGGCCTCAAGCTCAGCTGTGCGCTCCCTGACCTTCCCTTCAAGGGCAAAGCGGTGCGCCTTTATCTCGTCCTGGTAGGACTTCATTCGGAGCATATTGTTAATGCGGGCGATGAGCTCCGCCGGTTCGGCGGGTTTATTCAGGAGATCTGTAGCGCCCATATCAAGGGCGCGCTGCTTAATATTTCTTTCGTTAAGGCCGGTCAGTATGGTTACAGGTATGTCGCTTGTGGCATCCGTCCCGCGAATGGTCTTTAGAAGGGTGAAGCCGTCCTTTCCGGGCATGGAGACGTCGGATATCACTGCGTCTACTCTTTGAGAGCCAATTAAGGTGAGCGCTTCATCGACGCTGTTTGCGAAACTCATCTCCCAGACGTCCCGTTTGCTACGGAGCATCCGGCGCATTCCGTTCAGCAAATCCATCTCATCGTCTACGAATAGAATATTCCTCTTCTCTTCCTTTTCAGACATTACTCCCACCTTTAAAAAATAACGCTTAAATACCCGCAGGAAGAGAGGGTTAACTCGATCTCCTTCCTATAAAGGCATGTTGTGGCCGCTCGCTGTTATATCGGCATTGTTACAGTAAACATTAGGTTAAACGCATTGATGATTCAAAGAAGAGAGAGTGCTGTCAGGTTACTTTCTTAAGTAAACGATAATGCTACGAAAAATCCCTATCCCAGGATAGGTGTCTGCTTATCCTGCACAGGGTCAGGGGGGCATGGCTGAGTCGCCAAAAGGTGTGAGATCAACTTGTCTTTGAAGGTCAAAGGCCCCTTCCGTGGAGCTCTAAAAGGATGTTAAGGATATGGCGAAAGCCAAAGGTCTTTATATGCGGGGCAAGGTAAGGAACCCTATGAGAGAGAGGTTTTTCCTTCGGGCTTTCTGTAGCCTTTTTTTCTGAGGGGGGTCTGAAGTTATTTAATGTCTATCTACTATTCCCAGTAGGAGTTATTAAAATTGCTGGAGCGCTGTTCACGATTTATGAGACGCCGGTAAATAAATCTAATGAGGAGAAGCAATTGTTTTTAAGTTAAGTAAATGATTAAAAGTGCCGAACTAATGATTAAGTGATTGTAAGTAGAGGGTTATTTATGTGTAATCGCAGGGCAGATACTAATATTTATCTATAGCTACGCTGTTATGGTGTGAGTACACTTGCGGCGTCTGTATAAGAGAAAGAGCAGGGGGATTTTTGGAAGAGCGAAACATTACCAAACGAATACTTGTTCCTCTGTCGCTTACTCTAATAGGCCTTTGCGTCATCGTCGTGTTGAGCGTTACCTGGTTCGGGGAAAAATCTATAACGACAACGGCTCACAAAGACTTTGAGGAAATCGAAAAGTTTTGGAATCTTGAGCTGGATGAGGACGGCGCTTTGATGACTTCCGTCATAGAGACGCTCATCTACGAAGCGGGAACAAACAAAGATAAGACGCTCCAGAAGGCGCTTCGCTCAAAGGACAAAGCAGCACTCCTTGCTCATTCTATGGATCTTTTTAAAACCCTCCGCACAAAGCACAAGATTACCCACTTCTATTACCACAGCCCTGAACGCGTAAATATACTTCGCGTTCATCAGGTCGAGCGAAGTGGTGATAAGATCAACAGGTTTACCGCAATACAGGCCGAAGAGAAAAATGATACAGCTCTCGGTTTGGAGCTCGGTCTGCTCGGCACATTCACCCTTAGGGTGGTCGTACCGTGGTATGACGGCGAGGAGCTCCTCGGTTACATTGAACTCGGTAAAGAGGTTGATGACCTTGTACATATAATAAGCGAACTTAATGAGGTAGAGCTTTTAATTTCGATAAATAAGGAGTTCCTTGACAGGGAGAACTGGACGGACGGCATGAAGATGCTCGGGAGGAAATTCGACTGGGATAGTCACTCCGATAAGGTTGTCATCAGCAATACGCTGGAGTTAAGTCAAGTCGAGCATAAAAGCCTTCTGTTGTTTGCTTCCGAGGAGTATCGCAACCACACAAATGATCATGAGACACTGGATTTGAAGGGCCGACTTTATCATCTTGACACTATTATCTTGCACGACGTCGGCGGGCGTGAAGTAGGTTCGCTTATGATTTTAAACGATATGTCGGAAGTAGTGTTATTTAGGAGAAATATCATAAAGGCTTTTATAGCCATCAGCTTCACGGTAAGTCTCTCTATATTCTTACTCTTCTACCGGATACTTGCCCGGACGGACCGCGATCTCCTCAGTAAGAGGAGGAAGATAGTGGAAGATGCAAAGGCGAAAGAGGATATGCAGAAGGAGCACATCCTGGAGCTTGAGACGGAAAAACGTGATCTCGAAGAGGCGAAGGAGTCGATAAATAGAAGCTACCAGGTTGAGCGGGTCTTGAACTCAATCAGGGATTTCTCCTTTAGGGATGTCACCCTTAATGAGATACTCGTACACTCACTCGATGAGATTCTCTCCATACCGTTCCTATCGATCGAAGACAAGGGCTCTATCTTCCTTACGGAAGACGGTAACGAGGATATGCTAACGATGGTGGCGAAACACGGACTGAGTGAATATATAGAGAATGAATGCTCCAGGGTTGCGTTTGGAAGATGCCTCTGCGGAAGGGCGGCAGAGACCAAGAAGATAGTCTTTAAGGGGACGATGGACGAGGAGCATGAAAATACGTATGAGGGGATAGCGGTTCATGGCCATTTCTGCGTCCCCATCATCTCCGGAGACGTGGTGCTCGGCGTAATAAATACATATTTGCCTAACGGGTTAGAGAGAAGCCTTGAGGATGAGCGGTTTCTGCGCATGACAGCCAATATGTTAAGCGGGATAATTCTCAGGAAGAAGTCTGAAGATACTATAGAACAACTCGCTTACTACGACCAGCTAACGGGACTCCCCAACAGGGCGCTCTTCATGGATCGCTTGAAGCAGTCGCTCGCAAGGGCCAGCCGTTACGACACGTATCTCGGGCTCCTCTTCATGGACTTAGACCACTTCAAGAACCTTAACGACACCTTCGGGCATGTGATAGGCGATAAGTTTTTGAAGTCAGCGGCCGAAAGGCTTAAAACTTTCGCGCGCACTTCGGACTCGGTGGCGCGCCTGAGCGGAGACGAGTTCCTCTTCTTCGTGGGAGACCAGTATGATGCCAACGGCATTGCGGTGGTGGCCGGGAAGGTTTCCTCAATCTTTAAGGAACCCTTTAATATCGATGGGAATGAATTCTTTATGACTGTGAGTATTGGCGTAAGCATCTACCCCAACGACGGGAAGGACGTTACTACTCTCATGAAGAACGCCGACACCGCCATGTACAAGGCGAAGGTCGAGGGAGGTGGAGCAATCCACCTTTATACCGCTTCCATGAACGAAAGGGCCCTTGAGAGGCTTGAGCTTGAAAACAGACTCCGGAGGGCGCTGGAAAGGGATGAGTTCTATCTGGATTACCAGGCGCAGGTCGATATTGAGACTTTTAAAGTCGTCGGTGTGGAAGCCCTCATTCGCTGGCGCAGTGAGCATTTGGGTTTCGTCTCTCCCGACGAGTTCATACCTGTGGCGGAGACGACAAGGCTTATCGTACCCATAGGCGAGTGGGTGCTTAGAGAAGCATGCGAAGAGATGGTGAGGCTTCATAATCAGGGACTCAAGGATCTATGCGTTGCTGTAAATGTCTCTCTCTACCAGCTAAAGGACAGGAGTTTTTTTGATACTCTTTCAAGTGTACTGGAGGAGACGGGCCTGGACCCGAAGTACCTGGAACTTGAGATAACCGAGAGCGTGGCGATGGATAACGTAGAGGAGTCGGTCAGGTTGTTAAACGAATTAAAGAACAAGGGCATAAGGCTCTCGATAGACGACTTTGGCACAGGGTACTCTTCCCTCGAACATCTTAAGCGCATGCCGATAGACGTTTTGAAGATAGATATGTCCTTTATAAGAAACATCACAGAGGATGATGACGATAAGAAGATAGTTGAGACGATTGTGAAGATAGGCCACGGTTTTAACTGTAAAGTCATCGCCGAAGGGGTTGAGACCCCGGAGCAGCTAGAGGTGCTTAGAGACGTCGGCTGCGACATCATTCAGGGCTATCTCTTCAGCAAACCCGTAGCGCCTAAAGAGTTAAAGGGCGTATACGACTCCGTAAATCAGCAATCCATGTCATTAGATAAAAGCAAAGCCTTCGAGCAGTAGCGGCAAAGAAGATAGGGGCAGGCTCTCCAAGCTACAAGCAGCTTATCATTGTAGCCGAGAACGATCACGGCAAGGTCACAAAGACCGGGGTAGAAGCGGCGGAGAAGACCCACGAGGAAATCCCGGAGGTGCGGACCTGGAATCCCCCCACCTATTGGAGAGCTCGGCAGACAACTCCTCAACAAAATTTATGAGTAACTGTATTTAACCGAAATCCTATATTCAGCGCCCTTCTTCCCGGTTAATCGACATTAGGGGTCGGAATCCATACTGCGCCCATTATCCCGGTTGGAACGCGACGAAAGCTCGGATATTTTGATTCTTCATTGCCGTTCTCCTGCAGTAACGGTGAAGCTGTGGAGAGATTCCAGTCAAAGCCCCTGGGGTTTATAAAGAGCGGATCGATCTCTCTATTTCCGTCACGACCCGAGTATTCGCCTCCGGATAAAATGTTATCCTCTACTTCACTGAAGCTCTCGGAGTTTTCGTGGCTATCCATATCACTTTGGAGTTCGGGGTTGTCCACATGCAGTTGGTCCAGGTTCCAGATGAAGTTTTTACCCCAGACATACTCAAGGTCATCTTCGCCCGTCATGTCCATCTGAGCATAATACACACGCCAGTTCTGCCATATGATGTTATCGGTAATCTCAGGGTCGCTAAAACCAGGCTCCACAAGCTCATACTCATGACCATGGCGCTCGCTGTCTATTGCTCCTCCTGCGGGGAAATAGCTTCCAGCCACAATATTACCGACTATCGTATTACGATATACCTTTGCGCGTAAGGTATCGTCAAAGGAGATCGCGCCGCCGCGAGCATGGTTCTCACTTCTATCATCTGCAATGTTCTCGGCGAAGAGGTTGTCGTGGATCTCGACTTTTGACCTCTTGTCGCCCACATCCTCGAAGCTGACACCTCCTCCGTCATCGGCACAGTAGTTACGCAGGAAGACATTGCCGTAGAGCTCTATCGGACCCGTATCTTCAAAGAATGCGCCTCCACCGTGGTCGTCCGCCTTGTTCTCTATTATCATGTTGCCAAAAACCTTCAGCCGGTCTTTTACCTCATAGAGGGATATTCCGCCGCCGTAATCAGCGGACAAGTTATGGAAGATGAGGTTATTAAAGATCTCATACGTCCCGGGAGGTTTCCCCTTGAAGCCGTCGTCCCAGGTATGATGAGGTTCCATATGCCCCGGACCGTACTCCGGCTCGTCATTTACGCTTATTCCGCCTCCATAACCACCGAAGTTTCCGTTCTCAGCGATGGTGTTTGACCAAATACTCACGTCATGGTTGGAGTTGTGCAGCCATATGCCGCCTCCGTACAAGCCACCGTTATTTATTATAATCGAGTTATTGATATCTACGCCCTTGTTGCCGTAGTCGCCGAATACCCCCCCGCCAAGCTCATCCTGATTAACTGAGCCGCCGGTAATAGTAAAGCCGCTAATCATGACGTTCTTTACTCTCTCGCCATCTTTGCCGCTACCGATGGTAAAGACGGGACCGTCGCCATTAAAGAAGCCCTGTGTGGCTACCGACTGTGTGATCAGACTGGCATCTACAAATGTCTCATGCGGGCCGGCGCCGATGATCCGGAGATTGGATTTATTTATCTCTACACGCTCAGGGTAGGTTCCAGGCATAACGAAGATATACCGTGTTGCTTTATCATGTTTTTTGTTTTTCCCATCTCTTTTGTTCTTTTCATCTTTTCCATCGTCATCTTTCTCCGACGGGAGGTTCCTTAGCGCCTCTGATATAGTTGCGTATTGCTCCCCCTCGCCAACATAAACCGAGCGCGACGAAAAATCCTCTCCGTAACTAAACCACCACGCGTTGGAGATGCCGGTGGATGTGGCGACCGTTATCGGGCCGCTTGGGATATCTTCCGGGTCTTCTACGTGTATTTCGCTATCGGACCACGACTTCACTTTGAGCCGTGTGCCGCTGAGTGTTACGGTTGAGTACCCCTGTTCATCCCCGAAATCCTTCCCCGTAATGATATAGCTCCCCCCCGGGCCTATATTATTAATAATAGGCTGGTTACCGGCCGCAAGAGGACCGTTACCGAGCATTGCCCCATTTCCGGGGTCAAAGGCGAATGCTCCCGGCACCAGGGACCAGTCCGCCTCGAATTTGTACTGTCCCTGACCGAACATGTAGGGAAGGGCCAGAGGTAAGTAGTTCGGATTATAGTTTGGTGAGTTTGGATCGTTACCTACGTAGATGTGGACACCCGGCGCAAAACGCCTCTCTACCTCAGGCTTCTGTACCGGCTCCTCACCGGGGGGGCAGACGGATGAACCGGCGTAGCACAGGGGATTACCCATATACCCTGTGCCAAGCTGGTAACCAAGGTGATCGTAGACACCGACGGCAGTACCGGTTATACCGGCCTTTTCAAAAAAGAGAAGACTAAGCGGGTTGCTATCAATATTTAGATCATCGAATACGCCACCCTCTATCTCTCCTGCGAGGGCTACACCGACTGGATCGTCGGCATCGGGCCTTGTATTAAGCCCAAGGTTAACCTGTCTGCTCTTGCCGGCACGAACGGTAATGCTATGAAAACGTTTCTGTGGAGACCTTTCGTAGCCATCCGGAGGGAGCGCCTCTACGCGATACCTGCCCGGTTCAAGGTCCCTGAACTCGTAGAAGCCTATGAGCTCCCCTCGGTAAACCCCGCCAAACTCGTCTGGAGGATTTGTATACGGCTTCTTCCATCCCTGCGCAAGTGTTCCGGCCTCATCAAACGTCCCTGTTTCAGTGGAGCCAACAAGGGGCCACGTGACTGCGCCGGTTGCAGGGTCCGTAACTTTTCTGTAGAGCTTTACCGTTACTCCGTGGAGCGTCCTCTCCTCCGCACTCTCATAGACACCGTCGCCTACCCAGCTCCCTATGGCAAAATGGTCGTAAAAAGTAAACCCTGTGATATCCCCTGTGGTCTCGGGGATACGTTCCAACTCCAGATCGGCGTGATAGTTGAAGGTAAACCACTGAATCAAACGGTTCATCGCGTTGTGGGTCACCTCTATAGTTGGATTAGTTTGGTCAAAATAGTCCGGGTCAACAGTTTCGGTGATAATACTGCCACGGTATTTGGTCTTGTCCGGAAGGTCAACATCCACATACCCGATGACTTCAACCTCCGACAGGTCGTCAAAGTTGTACCATCCGTTCTCGTCGGTGGTCTCGGTCTTCCATATGCTCCCATCCTTAAGGCGCATGTTAACCTGAGCTTTTCTCACCGGTTCGCCGGTCGTGTTATCGGTCACATATCCATTGGCCCTGGCAAAGAAGCGGGGTCTAAGTAAAATCGTCGTCATATCCAACCCCGGCCACACCTTTACCTGGACCTGTCCCCACACGTAGTCTATGGGCTTGTCACAGGCGTAAATCTTATAGTTGCCGGGCGGAACTTTGTCAAATTTGAAGATGCCTGTTTCCGGGTCGGACTCCGTGGTGGCGACCGGGTGTGTCGGCACCAGTTCGCTGTCGGTGTAGAGTATCAGGAAGCCGTCGGGTACTATTCTGTTGGGGGTAATATTCGGCAGCCCCACAGGGAATGGCTCCGCCGGGTCGGTGCCGTCGGCATCATAGAGAATACCAGATATGGTGCCCCAGAGGCTGGGGTTGGACGGGGGTGTGTCATTCGTGCTGGAACCGATCTGACCAAGCTTCGGCACAAAGCCGTGCCAGATGAGGTAAGCCCCCGCTTCAGTGCCCGGGTCGCCCGGGTAGAGCTTGGGGTCCCACGAATGCCCACCCTCTTCACTTGTCGTTAGATAGAATTCGGTAGTAGAGTTAAAGTTAAAGCCTGGGTTACTGCCCTGATGGGCGGTGGAGGAGTCTGCGGATACGATAACTTCCCCTGGTGGCAGATCCGTAAAGTAGTAGTAACCGTCCGCAGGGTCTATTTGCGTGCCGTCTTTAGTAGTGATGATGCCCTGAGACCCGGTGACCCCGGTGGCGAGGATGTTGCCGTCTTCATCCCGAACCGTAACGGTCACGCCGTTTAGCGGCGGGTCGTCCGGGGCGTCATCCTCACCATTTACGAACTGGTCGTAAAAGGCATAGTAGAGAAGGTTCGCCTTTGGTAAGGGTAGAGGAGGCAGGTATGCATCATGGGTGACTCGATCTCCCGGTTCTACAATAAATTCACGGCTGGTTGTGTCGTGCCCGGGGGCGGTGAACATGACTATGTAATCGCCCGGAACAGGAACTGTCGCTGTCCAGGAATTACCGCTTACCGTTGCGTAAGTAATAAATTCGCCCCCGTGGTGCTGATTCTGCACCATTACCTTTGCTCCAATTAGCGAAGTGCCACCATAGACCGGCTGGCCATTTATGTCCTGCTCACCGGTAAATATCTGCCCGCCGATCGTAGCCATATTCGCGGCATTAAGAGTGCCTGCCGTTAGAATCAAGATAATAGGTAGGAGGAGGAGAAGCATCCTGGTACGTTTTACAGCCTTAGACGTAATAAAAAGTTCTTTCATAACTCCTCCTACCCGTTCTAGGGTGTTGTGATTTAACATGAGTGATCTTTATCTGACAAAACCCGTCATCTCCTTATCACAAAGAAAATCAGGGATAATTAAGTGATATAAACTTCTTACCGAAGCAGTCTTTAAAAAGACGCTAAGATAACAGACTATATAACAAAGGTTGTATAAGTAGAGCCTTTAGCTCTGAAAGGCTAAAAAGAGCAGTGTACTTTGCTGCTAAACCGGCACACCCGTAACCGCCCGTTCATCTTGCTGTTTTTTTATGCGATTACATTTATAAATAGACCGAGTTAAGGATGAACTGATTTTTCTTTAGGAGGCCCCCTCTCCCATTTTCGGCAACACTGGAAAGATCGACCCACATCATAGGGTGCACAACCCACATTCTTTGTCTATATAAAGCGTTTTTGTGAAGCGTCGGCTACTTAAGAATGTATTGGAGTTGATGGACCTATATATCTATCAGGCTCTTGAGTATCAAAAGGTGTGTTGCCCCACAAGTGCAGCCAGAGGCCTTGTAGGGGAATCTAAAAAGATTGCATATGCACAGAGGCTATAAATATACGCCTCATTATATGTATAGTCAAGAGCTATTTATCATCAGTTATATATTATTTGATGAAATTGAAGGAATTCTACATGGGGGAGGTAACTAGTGGTTGCACCATGACTACGTAAATAATACTATTATTACGCTTATAACCGGCACACTACGAGTGCATATAGGGCTGTTTGCTTAAGGAAGGAAGTGGCAGTGCGCTCTACATCTACAAAGAAACAGATTTGCCAGGTCTCGTAGATTGAATACTTCATCTTTAAATCTGCACTTTGTTTATATCTAATGTTTTTCTTTCGTTCAGTTCGATGTTTCTTTAGCAATAGCCATTGGTTTACATTGTGGGTAGTCCAAACGACAATCACTGAATAAGTGACAGGTTCTTTTGCATATTGATACGAGCATGAGCATCAAAGGGACTTCAATAAGAACTCCCACCACTGTGGCTAATGCTGCTCCGGAGGATAAGCCGAAGAGAATGACAGCCGTGGCTATTGCCACTTCAAAGTGGTTAGATGCGCCAATCATAGCCGCCGGTGCAGCGTCATGGTAAGAGAGTCTAAGCCACTTTGCAAATACAAAATACCCAATTGAAAATATGAAAATAGTTTGTATGAACAGTGGTATGGCA
>JAJCZG010000026.1 GCA_029262475.1 Deltaproteobacteria bacterium | reverse complement strand
GTAGCGTCGTGCTTGACATTTTACGGCCATAACGGTTAAAATCCATATACATGAAGAAACCTAAGATAACCGGGAGTAACAGGCGTTACCTCTTCGTCTTCATTCTCTTCGTCCTCGCCGTATCGGTATTCGCGGTCTTTGGCGACAAGGGCTTGCTTGACGCTTACCGCCTGAAGAGCGAGCTTTCGCAGATCAACGGCTACAATGCGAAGCTTCAAGGGATTAACACGGAGCTTACCGAAGAGATTAGCCTCCTTGAGAACGACAAACGATATATCGCCTTCATAGCCAGGAAGGAACTGGGAATGATAGGGCGTGATGAAATCTTATATAAGTTTGAAGAATGACCCTCAACACCCTCGCACCTCATAACTCTCTGGTTTACTGTGCCTTACAATAATTATTAGAAAAACGGTTTATTACCCGTATGAAAAATCTACTTAAGGTGGCCGGCATACAGCTGGAATCCACTACAGACAGGGCTGAAAATCTTCACCGTGCCGGAAGGCTTACCGGGATTGCAGCCGAGAGGGGTGCGAGCATAGTTTGCCTGCCGCAGCTCTTTAACACGCACTGGTTCCCCGCAACAATAAATAAGGAGGCGGTCGGGTTCGCCGAGAGCGCCGAAGGCCCTACCATTACCGCAATGCGGGAGCTTGCCGAAAGATACGCCATCGTTCTCATCGCTCCTATATATGAAAAGGCCGGGACGGAGCTTTTTAATACAGCATTCGTAATCGGCACGACAGGGGAGATACTCGGCAGGTACAGAAAGGTGCACGTTCCTCAGATTCCCCTATGGGAGGAGCGGAGCTACTTTAAGCCCGGAGATCTTGGCTTTCCGGTAATAGATACCCCCTTTGCGAAGATCGGCATTCAGCTCTGCTGGGACGTCTTCTTCCCCGAGGGTTTCAGGTCGCTTGCTCTCGATGGGGCCGATATCGTCTTCGCCCCGACCGCATCGGCCTTCTTTCAGTCTCACGCGAAGTGGGACCGCGCGATAGGCGCCGCGGCGCATGCGAACAGCATATTCATATTAAGGGTGAACCGCATTGGCGGGGCCACCGGGCAGGAGTTCTACGGCAGGAGTTTTTGCGTCCGCCCGGACGGCGATCTGGTGGATGCCCCGAGCGGTAGCGGCGAGGGGGTTGTGCTTACTACCATAGACCTTGCAGAAATAGGCGAGACGAGAAGGGAGTGGGTCTTTTTGAAGGATAGAAGGCCCTCTTTATATAAAAGGATTTCGGAGGAAAAGGCATGAGAGGCAGTGTTGCCGGGATAATATCCGAGGCGCTTAAAGCGGCTCGCCAGGATGGATCAATCACCAGCGCCGATGAGGTGAATGTAATAATCGAGAAGCCTAAACTTCCGAAGTTCGGGGATTATTCCACCAATATTGCCATGCTTCTGGCCCCGAAGGAGAAGCGCGCACCGAGGGATATTGCTGCTCAACTGGCAGAAAAGATTGCAGCCTCAGATACCGTCGATAAGTCCGAGGTCGCGGGGCCGGGCTTCATAAATATATTCTTAAAACCCTCGTACTGGACGGGCGTCCTTATGGAAGTCCTCGAAATGGACGGCGACTTCGGCACCTCTGAATACGGAGCTGGAAAGAAGGTGCAGGTAGAGTTTGTTAGCGCAAACCCCACGGGGCCGCTCCATATAGGGCACGGCAGGGGCGCCGCCGTCGGCGACGCACTCGCTAATATTTTGAAGGCCGCAGGCTTTGACGTTACAAAAGAGTTCTATATAAACGACGCCGGTAAGCAGGTGAAGAATTTGGGCGAGTCGGTTGACCTTCGCCGCCGTGAGTACTTAGGTGAAGATATCGAGCTCGGCGAGAACCACTACAAGGGCGACTATATAAAGGATATTGCGCTTACCTATCTAAAACATCAGGAAGAGGGCGGAGTGCTTGGCGGGTCGAGTTCGATAGAGGATTTCGCATGCGAGGCGATGCTTAGCCTTGTAAGGACCGACCTCGCCGCCTTTGGCGTGGAGTTTGACGAATGGTTCAGCGAGAGTTCCCTCGATAAGAAGATAGACGAGGCCATAGAAGAGCTTCGGGAGAAGGGGCACGTCTACGACAAGGACGGCGCAGTGTGGTTCAGGACCGAAGCTCTTGGGGACGATAAAGACAGGGTCCTTATAAAGGCCGACGGTGAGAGGACGTACTTCGCCTCCGATATCGCATACCACCGCGATAAGCTTCACAGGGGCTTTGAGGGGCTCGTCGATATTTGGGGAGCGGACCATCACGGCTACGAAGCGAGGGTACGAGCCTCCTTAAAGGCGCTAGGCTACGACGACTCACTCCTGAGTATAATCTTTATCCAGATGGTCTCGCTTATGCGCGAGGGCGTTCCGGTACAGATGGGCAAGCGCTCGGGGGAGTTCATAACCTTAAGGCATGTCATAGACGAGGTCGGCAGGGACGCGTGCCGCTACTTCTTTCTTATGAGAAAGGCCGACGCACAGCTCGACTTCGACCTCGAACTCGCCAAGAAAGAGGCGACCGAAAACCCGGTCTACTACGTCCAGTACTCGCACGCACGGATATGCAGCATACTGGATCACGCAAGTGCCAAGTCCGTCAAGCTCCCGACCGAAGTTACAGATATATCAGTACTCTCGCCGCTCTCCTCCCAAGGCGATATCGAACTCATAAAGAAGCTTTCGGCATTTGAGGAGCTCGTTACGAAGTGCGCCGAGGATATGGAGCCACACAGGGTTACCTATTACCTGCAGGAACTCGCCGGGGCCTTCCACTCATATTATAACGCAAATAGAATTGTCTCCGAGGAGGAGAAAGATGTCACAACGGCGAGGCTTTACTTATGCGTAGCCGTAAGGACGGTTATAGCTAACGGCCTGAGGCTCCTCGGCGTGAGTGCCCCTGAAAAGATGTGATGGCGAGATGTAGCGGTAAGAAAACGTTATGGGGCTTCTCCGGTTGGAATCTACGCAGCCGCCCTGCGGCGAGAGGCCGGTTATACGGCTTTAGAATAAATAGCCGTCTTTTATCGGGTTTGTCTTGACAATATACATAACTACTGATAGTGTAGGTAGACTAAGTTGTTGCGGGGTGGAGCAGTCTGGTAGCTCGTCGGGCTCATAACCCGAAGGTCGCAAGTTCGAATCTTGTCCCCGCTACCAATAAAATCAAGGGGTTACGCGAAAGCGTAACCCCTTTTCTATTTCCTCTTAAATATTTTCCAACCGTATATCCAACCTTCAAGGCGAAATTAGAGGGTAATATAGGTAACTAGAAGCCGTTAATACTATCTAAAGACCATTGAGTAGACATATAAGGCCTCATTTCGTCTCAATGTATAGTCCGTAATAATTTCTACAAATTTTAACCTCATTCTAGTAATTGTTTCTACCAGAAGAGCAATAGTAGATCAATACCAGTCAATTTTTCTTAAACTCCGCAAGTCCAATAATTCTTTTCTGATCCACCAATTGAGAATCATACCTCAGGCCAGAGCATTTCAAACAATATTATATTGATAAGACCCGCTGATATCATATCAGTAGGGCTATAGTGTTTATAGTGTTTGGTGAATTTCTTAGGAATTCCAGTCTTTGGGGAAGAGGGACAAACGGTCAGATACGCCTCGTTGTCCTTCGCCATTCAGCCCGTCTGAATGCTGCCCAAGAATAGTTCATTACGTTTTCTACTAGCAGAATGCCATTAATATGTTCAATTCTTATGAGAATCCATGGCGTCAGATTTATGTAAAGATCGCCATAAGCATCAGGGCCGTACCGCCAGTCCTTCTATCAATAGACAAACAGAGTTGACAAAAACACTAGGTTTTAATCTTGACGTCAACACTATTAAGTAACTTCTTAACAACAAAAATAAATATCCCGGTAAGCAACAAATTTAGTGCCAAGGACAACATCGCAACGGTAACGCTTTGTCCGCCTATTCCGTAGGAGAGTGAGATAATAAGAATACCGGCACCAACCTCGCCCCGAGGAAACATCCCCACAGCCAAAGCCAGCCGCTCCCTCCAATGGGCTTCCTTACGATAGCAAAAAAGAGGAAAAATTTTACCGAGATTCGCTATAAGAGTGACAATGATTACATGAAGTGCAATCCACCCCCAAGCCATTGGCAGGGCTTCGATGTTAGGAGATGCCCCTGGTTGGGGGACTAAATCATCACGTGAAAGTTTTGACTCGTCAATGATATAAACATCGATGAAAGATTCATCGATGATATAAGCATCAATGATTTCTTGGTCTATTAAATTCACCTCGGCGTGGGAACCGGCTATGCCAACGATGGCCGGCATGGAGAGGCCAACTAATACCATAAAGACTATTGAAACTATAAAAGATGCTCGTTTCTCGGTATGCTTCTCAATGATATCTTCTTGAAATTCACAGTCACCCTGCTCTTTTGTTGATATGTTTTTATGAACAATCATGCATCCAAGGGCAAATGCAGGCAATAACACCTCAATATGAATCGTTACAACTTCGTTAATCAGCTTGCTCGAATAGTAGATTATTTCCAGGACTACGGTAATCGCCACACTGTAACTCATCACCCATGGCCAGGTTATAGGGATATGTAATTTATGCAGGTAGCGCCATGCAGCCCATAAGAGTAAGATCATGGGTATCATCACAACCCATAACTGCCACTTCAGACCAACCAATAGCATTTTTAGAGGAATCATGAGTAGCACGGTGTCGAGGTCATCAAAGATGGCCAGGATTCGTATCTTCTTATACATCCAGGTTGCTGATAAACCCGCTAACGCCAACATAGAAAATAGTATGCCAGCCGAAGTTGGGGCTGCGAACCTGGATACCAGTAATGACTCCTTCCATGCAGTAATGGTAGTAGAATCAGAGAGGACGAAGACAAAATACGTGGCTACGAATAACCAGGGAAATGTAGCTGATGTTGCAGCCACCACATAGTCCCAGCCATAAGCCTTTAAGTTGCGCTTATCAATGTCAAATTCATAGCCAACTCGAATCATAATAAATCCAAGGGCTACGGTCGTCAGAATCCTAATACAGTATGCATATCCAGAATAATAATTAGAAGGAATCAGTGACGGCAATAATTGAGAAGCGACCAAGCCAGCAAGCAATAACCCTGATAGTAGTATGATATTCTTCATCTTTGCCTTTTAGTCAAATTTATTTGGGTTATTTAGTCTCGTCTCATCTCGTGCGGAGGACTATGCCGCGTAACAAGCGTCCTAATATATCGGCTCCTGTTATTACCCTTTTTTGTTCATGCCATACAAGTATGACGTCATTGTCGATAACATCGTCATCAACGCTCTCGCTCTGCACCTTTAACTTCCAGATAACGTCGCCAAGAGGCATGTGGTGGTCTTTAACGATTATAGGACGGTGGCAGTATGCATACGGCTGGAAATGCCCTTCATCGAATAATGCAGCCCTGAGAAAACCATCCGAGTCAAGAATAAGTTGTGGATCACCTGATTCATCGGTGATAATAACCCACTTCTTACCTGAGGCATGTATACTTTGGAGAAAAGGATCGGTAGGGTCTCTTTTAATCGGAGGTATTGCAGGGAAGCCATTGGATAAAGGGAGTTTGAGAATACTTCTCGGATCAACATGTTCTCCCTGCTGTCCGACTAGCAGGTCATCGATTTCAAGGAAATTTAGCGCCCCAAGACCCTCAAGACGATCGATATCCACACCTTCTGCCTCGACATGTTTTTTGATCACCTCCCGTAGGTCCCGCTCTCTAAAGTACTGGATCCCTTCTTTTCCAAGCCACCAGTCAAGCAGTCTGGCGGATGGTTTTGCCAATGGATAAAGAATGATTTGATAAATCTTGAATAGAGGGAGTAATAGTGTCGCCATCCGCAGAGCATGCCTTGAGAAGTAAGCCTGAGGCAAGATTTCTCCAGCAATGGTTATTATGAATGTCGAGAAAATGAGTGCTCCAAGACCGGTTAAGACCGAATTTGACAGGAGAGTTAGCAATACATTAACCGCTACGTTTCCCCAAAGCACAGTCGTTAGCATAAAGTTGGAGTCTTTTCTTAACTCCAATACCTTTACTGCGCTATTATTGCCTGCCGAGGCTTCGACTTCGAGCCTCAGTCTCGTAATGCTAAATAGCGCAAGGTTCAACCCGGAAAACATGGCCGACTGGGAGATGCATAATATTATTCCTATATAGATAATAATACTATTCATGAAAGTAACATCACTCAATATACGTCCTGTGTTATTTAATGCTATTGACTGGAAATCCAGTGATAACTCAATGAAGATATAATGCGCAATTACCGTCTACTGTTACGCTATAAAAATCTGGAAGCGCTAACAAACTGGACCGGGTATTATCTTATGACATATGAATGAATCCAGAGAGTAATGTGGCCAGCCCAAGGAAGCTCATAAAGCCTACTACATCCGTCACGGTTGTAAGGATGATGGAGGAGGATTGTGCAGGATCGAAACCGAACTTCTTTAAGACTACGGGAATAATAACGCCAGCCGTTCCTGCAATAAACATGGAAAAAATCATGGCTGCTGCAATGACCGCCACCAGCCCTGCAGAGCGTGTCCAGAGATATACGGCAACGGAGGTCGTCATCGCTATGGCGCACCCGTTAATGAAACCCGCCAACATCTCCTTGCGGACAACCCGTGGCCAGTGACGGGGCCTGATCTCTCTGAGTGCCAGCCCCCGCATGGTGACTGCCAGAGCCTGGGAACCGGTGTTGCCGGACTGGCCGGCAACAACAGGCAGCATTACGGCAAGTATCGTTATCCTTGCAATGGTATCTTCGAAAAGACCGACCACGGCGGCGGCCAGAAAAGCGGTGGCAAGGTTCACCATCAACCAGGGAAGACGCTTACTGACAGCAAAAGAAACTTTAGATAATGCCCTTTCGTCTTTTCCGGCTCCGAACATGGCCACCAGATCTTCGCTCATCTCATGTTGCGCGGCAGTAACGAGGGCTTCATGCCTGATGACTCCCAGGAGCCTTCCATCCGTATCAACGACCGGAAGGGTGGCCATCTTCATATTATCCAGAAGCCTCACAATATCCTCACGTGGGGCCATGGCATCTATGCTGACGGGTTCGCCTTTGATAATCTCGCTTATGCGCTGTTTTGGAAGGGCAATTGCTATATCCTGAAGTGGAACAAGAGCCACAAGGCGTCCATCCCCACTAACAACACAAACATCGATAATATGTCTTCCTTTGATAAGACGTATCCGCTTCAGAACGTCGCCTACTTTATCATCACAGGCAACAGTCGTCACCCGCGAATCCATGAGATGCCCTGCTGTATCAGGCGGATATAATATTAGCTCGCCATACTCACTTGCCAAGGCGGCAGGCAATAGGCTCAGTTTTGTTGCACGTCCATTCTCGTCAAGCATGGCCAATAACATAGCGCCATATGACGGATCGATGTTAGTAAAAAGACGCCTGAAAGAATCCTCCTCCATATGCAATATAAGTTCAACAGCCTTATCCTTATTCATCCGGACAAATAGTTCTGAAATAGTCGAAGCGGATAGATCCTTCAACTGTATAAGAAGTTCCTCTATAGGAAGGTCGTTTAATAAACGTGCTACTTCGCCAGGATATATCTGTGAAAATCCCTGTTTAAGAGCCCTGTCAGCTACACTTGACATATCGTCACCTCTTTTTTGGACTGGTCTGTCGCGTCCGCCCACTCCTCATGGCCAGAATCATCTCATTGATACAGACTGAAAGGCCATTCCAATACAGCTCTCCAAATGCCGATGCAATACCCTTCTCTTGCCAGCGCGGTTGAATTTCATCGGTCATTTTAAGTTTCTGAAGGGTCTGGTACCCTAATGCGCCGAGAAACACCCCGTTGCCGTCAACTACCGGTAAAGCATGTAACTCCTTCCATCCAGGATTGGCTAATATCGCCTGGCGATTCATAATAGGCGAAAGGCGGCTAATAGGTTTAGCCATGACAGATGCGAGCGGATCGGAAGGACGGGCGGCCAGCAATTGAGGAGTGGTAACGAAACCAACAAGGAGCAGTTCCCTGTTCAGGATATAAATATAGTGAGCCTGATGATCGGAATATATGCGCGCCCGCTTCAATGCTTCTTTAATAGTAATATCATCTGGGAGGGTGAGGACCTGTGTGTCCATAAGTGCACCTGCTGTCCCATCTCTATTTCTTATGTTAGATGAAACCTGTTTTGAAACTTGAGGAGGCAGCTTTGAGAGTATTGCCTTACGTTGCTGCTCTTCTATGCGACGAAGAAGGTGGGAAGCGATATCCAAGGGGAGTCTGATGATAATCTCTACTGACTGAGTAAGATTCAGCTTTTCCAGGCAAAGAGACGCTGTCACCGGGTCTAAGTGCTTCAAAATTTCTGCCGATAGAGTGGGGAAAAGCTCGCCGAGAAATGATGATGTCTCCTCGGAGGGGAGACTTTCGAGTATCCTCGCCGCATCTGCTGGATGGGTCTGAATAAACGCTTTCAAAAGGGGCTTGTCCTCTTTCATCTTATCCCTCTTTATTTATAATGGTCGACGCTGTTGTACTGAAATCCTTGGCAGGTATATATATCTGCCCCTCTGTGGAGTCCAAGACGATGGCAACCGGTGTAATACGGACAATCCGTCCCTCTTTATCTCCAATCTTCACCGTGTGTCCTACCTGATAGTTTTTCTGTAGATAGTAGGAGGCAAGGATGTTGCTAACAGTAGTCTTCGCTCCCAGTCCGAAAGCAAGTGCCGCTCCGAAGAGAAATGCACCGACGACAATTGTGATCAAACTTGTGAGAAGTGTGATGTCAAAACCAATTTGCTCTATACCGATAATAACAGAGAGCAATATAATGGTTGTCTGCACCAGTTTCCCTAGCGTCTCTCCGTGGATAATCCCTGTTGAAGCTGTGGTTGTAAAAATGATATCCCGTATAACTATACTTCCTATAATACCGATAATACCTATTAATACCCCTGCCAGGATTCTTGGAAGATAATCTGCCACGCCGCTCAGCCAGGCTGTCATCACCGGGAGGCCGAGGGCCTCAGTGGCTGCTGTTAGGAAAAAGAAGACAATGGTCCAGAACAAAACACTGCCGATCACCCGAGCAACCGGCTTTTCTGTGATGAAATGGTTGACTTTACTACGAACCTTTTTATGTGGTATCAGGCTGTCCACACGACTTATAAAGCGTTCCGATAAGGTCTTGACTAGACGGGCTAAGATTAGTCCTATCAGAAAGATAAGCAGCGAGGCTATCACATTGGGAAGGAATGCGAATAGGCTCTGCTTAAACTGATTGAAGAGATTTAGCAGGTCTTCAACAAAGTGAAGGTTGTTCATATGACATCTCCATCCTAGAAGCTTCTTATCTTAAAGCATGAAAGGCTATTTCATTGATTATATCTCAGTTCTATTAAGTCATTTATATATGGTATGCGTATAAACTTGTGTTCTTTTGAGCATACACAGCAAATTTTTAAAAGCGGTCCAAGTAAATATCAAATTATCAGCTTTTTAGCACCAATTGCCGTAACTTTTCTGTCTGCTATCCTGGTAAATAAAACATGAGTTATGTGTCTGTAATACTGTGGGTGTGTGCACACTATAATTTCCCCATCATGATTCTATCTTATTCCTCGAACTCTCTATTTACAAGAATAAATTAATATTTAGTAGATGTGCTAATAACCGGCTTGTCCGTATTCAGTCAATTCACTCTAAATAAAAATTGCTCTCCTGCGGCTTGTAGAAGCACCATAGATTCTGCCTTTACGTGTTGAATACCTGAATTTATCATTAAAGTATCCTATGTGTTTGGTGTATAAATTTTTGCTACAAGACACTTAAACTATCTATTGAAATACATTAGAATATATTGTCTTATTATTGTGATTCTCTCACTGTGTGCATGGATTCCATTTTCATTTGTGAGAAGATAATTAAATAATCATACCCCTGTAGGTCTTTCTATTTTATGCTTTATTGGTATAATAATGGTTAAGGGGTCTTATATTAATTGACATAATAAGATAATGCAAAAAGGGCGTTTTTCGTTTTTTGTGCTTAATGGCTTGATTTTCTGAAGAAGCCCGGGGGAAGGTCGAATGAAACGTTTCAAAAATATACTTCTTGTAGATGATCCCATGACAGAATGTCATGGAGCGCTTCAACGAGCCGAAACTCTAACCAGGAATAACAAGGCGCAGTTGACGGTGCTTACTGTTTTAAATGAGATCCCGCGTGATATACGCGTAATTATAGGTTCCCAAACGGCAGCAGAAGTCAGGAGGGAGGTTATCCGTAATCGTGAGGATCAACTCGAAGAGCTCATTGCTCACATGAGGAAGGAGCGCATGCGCGTCTCTACAAGGGTTCTTGTTGGAAAGCCATTTGTTGAGATCATACGTGAAGCTTTGAAGAATGAACACGACTTAGTAATTATAGCTTCCGAGGGTAAAGAAGGCGTTTTCAGGGAAGTGCTCTTTGGGAGAACGACTATGCACCTGATGAGAAAGTGCCCTTGCCCCGTATGGGTAATTAAGCCTACCCAAATCGCTCATCAATATAAGCGGATACTTGCAGCTGTAGACCCGGACCCGTCAGACAAGGAGAAGAGCGATCTCAATGATAAGATCATGGAGATCGCATCCTCGCTCGCCCATACCGAAAAGAGCGAACTCCATGTCGTCCATGTCTGGGGAGACCCGGATGAAATTGTGTTGTGGAGCCACAACCTCTCAAAAGATGTTTCAGGTCTTGCCAGAGACACTTTTAATTTGCACAAAGAAAGGCTAGATGGGCTTCTCAGGAAACACACGCCGGATATAGTTGGAGAACATATTCATCTGAAACGAGGTGATCCTGGAAGAGCAATCAATGGGACGGCAAAGGAGATCGGGGCTGAACTCATTATCATGGGCACGGTATGCCGGACCGGGGTGGATGGATATTTTATAGGAAACACCGCTGAAAAGGTCCTTAATCATGTGGACTGTTCCGTCATTGCAATCAAACCAGATGGCTTCATTTCGCCTGTTAGTATGTTATCTCCATAAGCTTACTTGTTGTCGATCTGTTTTCTTTCGTCATTTTTCTTGAAATGCCTGCCAAGAAATAATTCAAGGTTAAAGCCCTTCGCAAAAATCATCTATTTCTTTAGCGGTTACTCAGAATTGCCTCATCTGGGATTTGTTTCAATTCTATATAACTTATAAAAATTGGCAATAGGACTATATTAGTATCTCCACTCTCGCCCTTGCATCATCACTGGTGTCCACTTCGGGGTCGCAAACAAAGAGCCTTTGGGTCGCTACCCCGTGCTTTGTGTAGAGGTAGTCTTTAACGAAGGAACCGCGCTCTCTGGCCAGAGAGTTGAGTACTTCTCCGGACGGGTCGTCTACCCCAAGGGGCACAAGGTCCTCGTCAACAGATTGGGCACAGAGTTTTAGCTCAACTTCTTCGCGCTCCTTCATTAATTCTGCAACCCGGTCCAGATATTCCGTCATCCCATCTGCTGGCTCTACGGTGCCTGGCAGAAAGAAGACTGGGTCGAGACGAAGGCGCGTCAACTTATCGAATGTGAACTTCCCTATGGTGATGAATGTTCCGTAAGGCTGGAAATAGTATTTGAGATAGCTAACCGTAGCCTTCTTAAGAGACTTAGCAACTGCTTTGTTTACGATCCCGTAGAGCCTTACCTTAGGGTCGCTTATGTCTCCGGTAATAGGAAATTCCAGCCTGATATGATTATTTTTGTCTCTAAGGAGTTTTAGAGCCGTGTTGAGCGGAACCGTGAGCTCAGTCCTCAGCTGCTCAAGTTTTGTTTCGTCTGCCGGGATAACATCCACACCCGTCAGCACTAAACTCCCTTTACCGTCGATATCCCCGTGGACCATAGTCATTTCGAGGTCCGCGTCCATGTGACCGCTTACTATTCTGTAACCGTATGAGTCCATCGTATACGGGCTAAGCGGCGGAAGGTCCAGTTCGGAGATCCTGGCCTTGAAATTTGTCGATGGCTTGCTGGCGAATGGAGTGATCTTGCCGTCGATTGTAATAATGGAGTATTCCCCCGTCTTAACTGAGGCAGTTATGGAACTGGGCTTCTCAGGTCTTGACGTATCGATATTCGATACCGTTGCTTCCGAAATATCCAAAACTACTTGATAAGGCGGGTCGAGCCTTTCGTCCTTATAATCTACGCGGCTCTTGCCGAGCACCTCAAGCTTTGATAAGCGGAATGCCCTTGAGCGCCCTTCTCTGTCCTTTGCAATCTTCGTCGCGAGAGCCCGGAGCTTATCCTTAAGCTCCGGCTGGCTGCGGTGGGTCTTCCGTATAAAGGCATTGGCGTCGTAAAATACCGTTGAACCTATATTAATGTCGTTATTCCTAAGGCTGAAAGAATGAATGTCGGCGGAGCCGGAGTCAAAGAGCTTCTTTTCTTCATTCTCTACTGCCGCACCGTCATTGGATAGTTTAACTACGCTGATGCTCTTGGCTACGGGCTTCTCTATATCAATCTTCTTAAGGCCGGAGGCGTCGATCTTCATCAACTTAAGATTATCCATAGCCAATGCGAGCGTCTGCTCTCCTGAGGAAATATGTTTTAACCCGGTTAGGTTTAGATTGCCTTTAAGCGAGGCCCCATCGCGTTGGGCGTGCTCGTAACCGCCCTCCCAGACGAAGGATTTTATAGTCGTGCCCGGTCCGTCTTCAGACCAGAGAGCGTTAATCTCTCTACCGGTAATGCTGCCAGTAACGCTGTACTTTAATCCCAATTTAGAGTCTATTGTTACAGCTGTGGCGATATCAATCGCCCCGCTAAAGGACTTCAGACGGGGCTCAAGGAGTGTGGAGAGTGGTTTTACAGATAGACCCGAGGCCTTTATCGTCCCTTTTAGCCAGGGGTTTGGGGCAAAAGGAGAAAACTTAGCTGAAATTTTAGTCCTGGCTCCGTTTATCTTACCGCTTAACCTGACAGTAGACTCCTCGTCGGGGCTCCAGCTCTTAAAGCCTGTAAGAGAGCCTTGATCTATGAGAGCGGAACTCTTAAAATTATTATGGCTGTAGTCTATCCTTGAGGCACTGACAGAAAGCTCTCCTATCCCCACGGACCATCCGGAGCCACCTTTACCGGCTCCTTCAGGTGAGTTCCCCCAATGCATTCCGCCTACCACGGTGCGTCCGTCTCCGGGTCTCTCGACTCTTGTTTCTGTTTCAGCAACGCTTATGCGATCTATATATATGCGTTTTTTTACGAGGGGCAGGTAGGAAAATTTAAGGCTTATTTTACCAGCCTTAAGAAGCGTACCTCCCTTCGGCCCTTTGACTGTAATGTTATCAAAGATGAGAATACGACTAAACGGGTTAAAGTCCACATCCTCTATATTGGCCTCGACAGCTCCGAGCTTCATTAAAGCATGCTGTGCATAAAACTTTATTCCGTAAGGGAGAAGGGTGATAGCCGTTGTTATAAGAAAGAGCGGCAGTACGATAAAAGCCCAGCGGCGGCGGAGAAACCTCGTGAGTGGAGAACCGGGCCGTTTACCGCTTTCTTCCATTTCAAATGAATTATTCAATTTACTCTTCTTTCTACACAGGTGTGCGTTTTGGGCAACGTGTTGAACTCCTTAAAGATACAACACCCCTTCTCTTTGCAGCATAAACGTTGCCGCCTACGCCGCCTATCTCTTCTTCCTGCCGAATATCTCCCAGGCAGCGATAAAGCCCACCACAACACCGATGGCTAGAGAAGCTAGAAGAAAAACGGCCCGAGCCATTGAGAGCCTCCAGAAGAGAAAGCTTATATCCACATTCGCAGAGTTTTGTAAAAGGAAGATAATAAAGAGGATAAGAAGAACCATGGCCAGTGTGGTAGCGAGGCTAGTTTTTCCTTCGTTATCGATAAAGAACTTTATTGCCATATCCTTATCCTTTCTCTGGCCGATTATGTTGCCTCATCTTTATTTACCAACCGCGTAACCACGGACACGAGAGCAATACCCGTGGTTACGAAGTAGAGCAAACGTACCATATTCTTATTAACAGGCCAAGAAACTCCCGGGGCAGGCTAAAAACACCTCTTGACATGACGCCAACTCACTCGATTGCGATCTTCTGTTCCTTCTTCTTTGCCTCTTCGGATAGCGGAACCCTTATCTCAAGGACCCCATCCTTGAACTTGGCTTTCACCTTATCCGTCTCCGCGCCTTCCGGCAGACGGAAGCTCCTGCTAAACGATCCCTCGGAGCGCTCGTAGCGGTAGTAGTCTCTCTTCTCTACCTTCTCTTCCTTTTTCTTCTCGCCGGATATGGTAATGGTATCGTCCGTGATCTTCACGTCGATATCCTCCTTCTTCATGCCAGGGATCTCGGCCTTCACCACCACGTTTCCACTCTCCCTATAGATATCGACACTTGGTGGTATGGCCTCAATCCCTGTGAGCCCGCTACTTCTGCTCGGCCACCATGATGGTCCGAAGGCGGAGAAGGGGCGGCTGAAGACATCCTCGAACCACCTCTCCACTTCATCAAAGGGCGAGACGGCCCGTGCCGACCCTGACTTCATAATCGACTCTTCTTTTTTGTCCTTCATAATCTGACACCTCCTCCAATCTATATTATTTTTAACCTGCCCTCAAGTGACATAAGATATTGAAAACACAAAAAACTTCACCTACCGATTCCCCGGAAGGGTTGTTTTGCACATAGGCACTACACTTGTTTCCACTAATATATTAGTCCTCGCCAGCCTCCATGTCAATTAATAGAAACGTAAAAAGAATAGTTGAGCTAAGCGTCTATTTTTCTATACTAACGTCATTTAAAGTCATATAATAGAACTCAATTATAAATGGCCCAGGCTTGGACGAAAGATATAATAAAATTTTTATACCCGATTATCCAAGCGCTTGCGGCGCCATTAGGCTCCGGTACCGGCGGTGGCCCTCGAATAGAGGTTAAATATTGCCGTTACATGCTTAAGATTTTTTGAGGCTCATTCTTTATCCGTAAAGGAGCGTGAAGGTAGATGAGGTTGTCTTTTCACGGTGCCGCCCGCAATGTCACGGGCTCATGTTTTCTTGTAGAGTGCTCTGGTAAGCGCATACTTATCGATTGCGGCCTCTACCAGGGAGACAGTGAGCTCAAGGACACCAATGCCGAGCCTTTCGGCTTCGACCCGAAGGGCATAGATTTCCTGCTCTTGACGCACGCGCACCTTGACCACTGCGGGCGCATTCCGTTGCTTGCGAAGCAGGGCTTCAGGGGAGAGATAATCACCACTGCGGCGAGCAGCGATCTCGCACGCCTTATCATGCTGGACTCGGCCAGCCTTCAGGAGGACGAAGCCAGGTACCGCGCGCGGAGAGAGTTAAGACGGAGAAACAAGAAGCACGTTGAGGAGGTCCAGCCCCTTTATACCGTCGTAGATGCCCTGAGCGCCATTGAATTCTTCGGCCGGTCTGCGGCCTACGATCTACCGCTTGAACTTGCCCCTGGAATCACTGCTACGTTTCTGGATACGGGCCATATATTGGGCTCGGCAAACATACTCCTCGAACTAAACGAAAATGGGCGCAGCAAGCGCGTCCTCTTCTCCGGAGACATAGGCTGCGCCGGAAGGCCCATCCTTAGAGACCCGTCCCCTGCTCCGCCAGCCGACATAGTGGTGATGGAAACCACCTATGGAGACCGCAATCACAGATCCCTTGACTCATCGCTTGAAGAGCTTTACGAGGCTATCTCCGAGGCTTTTCAGCACGGTGGAAACGTCATCATACCCGTATTTGCGCTGGAACGAGCTCAGGAGATGCTCTACTTCCTGCACGAGGCTATCGAGGCCGGGAGTTTACCGCGAAACATTCAGGTCTTTCTCGACTCGCCGATGGCGATCTCCGCTACCGAGATCTTCATGCGCCACCAGGAGTGTTTCACCGAGCAGGCTGCGGCCCTTCTACGGGACAGTCTCGGTCCGTTCAACCTGCCGGGGCTGCACTATACGAGAGAGACGGCCGAGTCGATCGCCATAAACCGTCTCGTCGGAGGGGCCGTCATCATGGCAGGCTCCGGCATGTGCACCGGCGGACGGGTGAGGCACCATCTGAAACACAACCTCTGGAGGAGGGACAGCAGCGTTATCTTTGTCGGATACGCCGTTAGGGGTACTCTTGCCAGAACGATCATAGACGGAGCGGCTAGCGTGCGTATCTACGGCGAGGAGATACGCGTACTTGCCCATATATACACCATTAACGGTTTTTCTGCGCACGCCGGTCAGGAAGACCTGCTGGCATGGCACGCAAATACCGGTGAACCGGAGAAGACCTTCTTGGTGCACGGCGAGAAGGATGTCATGGAGATTTTCGCCAAGCGTTTGAAAGATACAGAGGTATTAATGCCTAAAAGGCATGAAGTCTTTAAGATTTGATACGGCTACGCCGAGGATCATCGCACAGCAGCCATGGTATTATAATGGGAGACGCGGCCACTTATCTTTGAATACATTGATGCCCGGCATCATTAGTTATCCATATTACGCAGAGAGATGGAAAGGAGAGATTAAATGAAGATCATCACAATAATTCTAATTTCATTTATTGTGGCGCTCGGAGGATGTGTCGGGACAAAGAAGTACGATACCGCCATCGAAGAGTCATCGGAAAGGCTAACGGAGATAGAGATGCTCAAGGCGGCGCTCGATAAAGCCGCAAAGGCGAACGAAAAGCTTAGCTCCGAGAGTAATGCTTTGAGCAAAGAACTGGATGCAGTCAATAATGATAAGGTGAATCTTATCATCGAAAGAAAGGACAGTGAGAGGACTTTGGCTGCTCTCAAAGCAAGCCTTGAAGAGCGTGAGAATGAGACAGACTACCTGAACCGTGAGGTGGAGCGTTTAAGCATAAAGGCCGGTGAACTGAGCAAGGCCAAGGAGATGGAGGTCTCAAAACTCAAAGGGATATATGATGACCTCGTAAAGGAACTGAATGAGGAGATTGAACAGGGTGACGTCAGGATAACTCAGGCCATAGACAGGCTTTCGCTTAAATTCGTCGAAAAGATACTATTCGCCTCCGGCAAGGCCGAGATAAAGCCAGAGGGTCTCAAAGTTCTTAAGAGGATGGGCGACATACTTAAGGAAGTGGCCGAAAAGCAAATCAGGGTCGAGGGACATACGGATAACGTACCGATTGGCGAAAAACTGAGGAAAACCTATCCCACCAACTGGGAACTCTCGACCGCCAGGAGCACAAAAGTAGTCCGCTATCTTCAGGACAATGTAGGCATAGACCCAGGACTTCTATCAGTGGGCGGGTATTCGAAGTACAGGCCCGAGGCTTCAAACGAGACAGAGGAGGGGCGCATGATGAACAGGAGAATAGAGATAGTCCTCCTGCCGCAGAATATAGACAGGGTGCTCAAAGAGCTTAAGAAGTAGAAGCCTGTGGCTAAAGATGACCTCGGAAACCCGCTGGCTTAGACAGGCCACCTTTACTATTATATTAGGCATCCGTCGCAGCAAAGTCAATTCATTGAAAGATACGGTAATTGCGCCTAATAATAACGGAAATATTCTATACTAACCAGCGATAAAGTCATATAATGGATTCGCAGTTAATATAAGTAGTTGACCGTTATAAGAGGTGATTTTTTCTACGGATTCAGGAGATAAGAAGTTGAAGCGTGACGAGACGTTAATAGTGGGATGGAGGGAATGGGTTTCCCTGCCCGAACTCGACCTGCCTATTATAAAGGCGAAGATGGATACCGGTGCCAAGACCTCATCTCTCCATGCAGCTAATATCGAGGTCTTCTCCCGTAATGGTAGCGACTTCGTCCGCTTCGAGGTTCATCCCGACGAGGATGATTTGAGTGTAACAAGGCTTTGCGAGGCAATGGTAATAGATAAGCGCATCGTTAAGAGCACCTGCGGCGAGCGAGAGATGCGACCGTTTATAAGGACCATGCTACATCTGGGAAAGAGGTGTATGGAGATTGAGCTGAACCTTACAAACAGGGAGCATATGGGTGTGCCTATCCTCATCGGTCGTGAGGCCATGATGCCGGATATACTGGTTAACCCGTCAAAGATATTCATGCTCGGTAAAAGAAAGACTGGGCAATCTACAAACATAAACCAAAGCATTTAAGAGGTGCATATGAAGATTGGTATTCTATCACGCAAATCGACCATATACTCGACTAGACGTCTCGTCGAGGCCGCCGAGGAGAGGGGGCACGAGGTAAGGGTTATAGACCCGTTACGGTGTTACATGAAGATCACAAACGACGAACCCTCCATACATTATAAAGAAGAAGTGTTGGACGACTTCGACGCTATAATACCGCGCATAGGAGCGTCGATCACCTTCTACGGAACCGCTGTGGTTAGGCAGTTCGAGATGGCCGGGACCTACGCCCTGAACGAATCCATAGCCATTACCAGGGCGAGAGACAAGCTCCGTGCGCACCAGCTCTTCTCTAAGAAGGGGGTCGGCATGCCGGTAACAGGATTCGCCCACTCAACCAGCAAGACCGGGGATCTAATAAAGCTCGTTGGAGGAGCGCCTCTCGTAATTAAACTCCTTGAGGGAACCCAGGGCAAGGGCGTCATACTGGCAGAAACTAAGAAGGCGGCCGAGAGTGTTATAGAGGCGTTTAGGGGGCTAAAAGCCTTTTTCCTGGTTCAGGAGTTTATTAAAGAAGCCGGCGGCGCAGATCTTCGCTGTTTCGTGCTGGGCGATAAGGTTGTAGCGGCTATGATGCGGCAGGCGGAGCCGGGTGAGTTCCGCTCGAATCTCCACAGGGGCGGCACGGCCGTTCCGGTTAAGATAACCCCAAAGGAGAGGAAGACGGCGGTCACGGCCACAAAGACGATGGGGCTCAGGCTGGCCGGCGTGGACATACTCCGTTCTGAGAGGGGGCCTTTGGTACTTGAAGTCAACTCGTCTCCGGGCTTAGAGGGAATTGAGGCCGCCACAGGTAAAAACGTGGCTGGAAAGGTATTAGAATATATCGAGAAGAATATCAGGCCGGGCAACAGGAGAGAGCGGGGGAAGGGTTGACGGAGGAGAGTTTAACAATCGGAGGCAACGTCATTAAGAGAGGTGAGCGTAAAAGGGTCACGCTTGACGTAGCCCGTCTTTACGACTTTTCGGAAGTAGGTATTCCGGTGGAGATAATACGAGGAAAAAACTACGGTCCGGTTATCTTTGTCTGCTCCACCATACACGGCGATGAAATAAACGGCATAGAGATCGTAAGGCGTCTCTTAAAGCATTCTTCTCTAAGAAAACTAAAGGGCACGCTTATAGCCGTCCCCATAATAAATGTCTACGGCTTCAACACCAAGTCCCGTTACCTGCCGGACGGTCGTGACCTTAACCGTTCTTTTCCAGGCTCTACAAAAGGTTCGTTGACCGCTCAGATCGCAGATATACTCATGAAGGAGATAATCTCGAAGGCTACGCACGGGATAGACCTCCATACAGGGTCCGGACATCGTGTAAACCTGTCTCATGTAAGGGCATGCATAGACAACCCCGATACGGAACGGCTTGCACGCGCCTTCAAGACGCCTGTGATACTTAATTCTTCACTTCGCGACGGCTCGTTAAGAGAGGCAGCTTACGAGCATGGCGTTGAAATGCTCGTCTTCGAAGGTGGTGGTGCGCTCAGATTCGATGAGAAGATCATTAAGGCCGGCCTTCACGGCATACTCTCCGTCATGAGACAGATAGGTATGATCAAATCCTCCTCCCATAAAACACTCTCAAGGCCCAAAGATGTGTTCATAGCACGCTCCAGCCACTGGGTCAGGGCCTCGTCGAGCGGGACGATGGTACAGAAAAAACAGACCGGTGAGAGCGTGAAAAAGGGAGAGATCCTTGGTGTCATTTCAGACCCTTTCGGTGACCATAACTTCCCCGTAGAGGCTGAGAGGGACGGTATAATTATAGGTTTAACGATGCTTCCACTGGTAAATAAGGGGGATGCACTCTTTCACATCGCAACATTCGGTAACGTCGATGTGGTCGAGGAGCACGTCGACCTGTACGACGCGTCTTTAGAGCCAATTAATGATGATAAACACCTGTAGACTCCGGATCGGTTGGTTTGAAATGCTGGAGATAAAATTATGAGAAACATTTTTACTGTAATACTTAAGCCCTCAGGAAAGACAGCGAAGGTACTCATCTTCGTTGCCCTTATTGCCCTCCTCGCTGCTGGAGTGCTCGGCTATCTCGACCCTGTACGCGCCATTCTGGAGCAGGAGCGTTTCACCGTCAAAGCCGGTCAGTACAATATAACCCTTTACCGGGCAGTAATGTCCCTTGTTGCGCTCATAATTTTCTTCTGGATAGCCGCTATCGTATCGGAGTTCGGAGAGAAGCGCATCGCAAAGATGCAAGGCATGCGTGAGGGCAACAAGGCCCTTATGACCAAACTCTTCCAGATTCTTCTGTACTTCATCGCATTCATACTCGCACTCGACATAATCGGTATTGACCTCACTGCTTTCGCAGTGTTAGGAGGAGCGCTTGGCATAGGCCTCGGGTTCGGACTCCAGAAGATCGCCGCGAATTTTATAAGCGGACTCATTCTGCTCTTCGAGAAATCTCTTGAGAACGGAGACCTCATCGAACTTACCGACGGCACTCTTGGCTTCATACGCCACACCGGAGCGCGCTATACTCTTCTCGAAACCTGGGATCAGAAGGAAGTAATGGTCCCGAACGAGGAACTGATAATAAACAGAGTAACCAACCTTACCTTCTCTAACTCAGAAGGAAGGGTGGATCTTGCAATCGGTGTTTCATATGACTCTGACCTCGATAAGGTCCATGATATTATTCTTGAAGCGGCTACGGAAGAGCCCAGGTGCATGAGGAATCCGGAGCCGCAGTGTTATCTTAGAGATTTCGGTGACAGCTCTGTAAATTTCCTTCTCTACTTCTGGGTCGGCGACGTTACACAAGGCCGCTATCGTCCGCAAAGCAATGTCATGTTCTCCATATGGCGCAAGTTCAAGGAAAACGGTGTCGTAATTCCGTTCCCTCAAAGAGATCTGCATATAAAAGATATGCCGCGCGACCTAGCTAGAGACTATCCTTTAGCAGATGACCAGAATACCAAGACGTCATGACTTTACCCGAAGGAATACTAACCTCCAAGTCTTACTATGCATGCATGGCGGCAAAGAGGATGGTGAGTTATTATTAAGATGACCGGAGAACACGACGATAATCCGCCAATGCTGGTGGGTAGAAAATCCGAGAAGACAGGGCTTCCTCCAGGTTCCGCCGTATTCGTTGGTGAACAGGTTACCGAGGAGGTGCTTCTGACGGTTTTCCGCTATGACGAAGAGTTAATTGAGAGCATAGTGACAAAAAGCATCGAGGAGTGCATGGAGTATGCCGACTCCTGTAAAAAGAGGTGGATAGACATCAGTGGTTTACATGATGCCGTGCTTATTGAGAAGCTTTGCAGCAGGTTAGGCATACACCCCCTTACCATAGAAGATATACTCAATACGGAACAACGCGCAAAAACCGAGATATATGAAGATTACGTCTTCGTTATCCTCAAGTTTTACAAGTATCATGAAGGCGAAATAGTCTCTTCAAATGTCGGAGTAATCTTCGGAAACGACTTTACTCTAAGCTTTCAGGAGGGTCTTGGTGACTGCTTCGTACATGTCAGAGAGCGGCTTAGTGGCGGCAAAGGGCGTATTAGAAGAAGTGGAACTGACTATCTGGCATACGCTCTCATCGACAATGTGGTTGACGGTTATTTCAGGATACTTGAGTATTTAGGAGATAGAGCTGAGGAGATAGAGGAAGAACTGATTTCAAGACCTGGACAAGAGGTTCTTGAAAAGATTCACATTCTGAGAAGTGAGATAGTTAACGTCAGGAAGGCTGCACGTCCACTCTGGGACGCAGTAAAAGTGCTCGTTCAGGGAGACACTCATCTTGTTAATGATTCGACTGTACCTTACATCAAGGACCTGCAGGATCATGTAATCCAGATCATGGATACATCCAACTCTCTTAAGGATTCCATTTCAGGTATGTTGGAGATATACAATTCCAGCATTAGCAACAGGCTTAACGAAACTATGAAGTTTCTTACCATGGTTGCCACCATTTTTATCCCTATGACCTTCATCGCAGGGATATATGGAATGAATTTCGAGAGCATGCCTGAGCTTGGATGGCGTTGGGGTTACTTCTTTGCGCTAGCCATAATGGGCATACTAGGTATTTCGATGTACCTATATTTTAGATTCAAAAAATGGTTTTAGGGGTTGTAGTGAGAATAATGCTGGAGTTTATCACCTGAGCATCTCCTGTTAGATGAGTATCAATGATGTAAGCCCATGAGCGAAAGAAAATTATTATGATACTCTTGAAAAATTTAAGGCGGTCACTTGGGCGGTCACTTAGGTTTATCTGAAGCGTGATTTGTCTCCAAAAAACAATATGTTATAGAGAGCGTGCTTATTATTCGCAATCAGCAGGTCACGTTTTTAGTGAATCACTATATTCTAGAAAAGAGAAGTAAACATGGAATAGATTTAATGATGGGGTATTATTGGGTTAGTTGTAATAATAATGCCTTGATTTAATTGAGTTTATATCGGGCTCATAACCCGAAGGTCGCAAGTTCGAATCTTGTCCCCGCTACAAAAAAAAATATGAGGGGTTACGCGAAAGCGTAACCCCTTTTCTATTTTCTCTCAAATATTTTCCAACTCTATACTCAAGCTTTAGCAAAATAGTACCGGGCCTACGATTCGTATAACCCCATTTTTGTGCTATCAAGTCGTCCTCCGCTTCCTACGCAGGTTTTTTTGTCAATGCTCTTGAAGCCGTTCCTCTCGGGTAAGAAATAGCTTTTTTCATCTCTACTCGCTTATAGGTTTCAATTATTGATATAATAGGAATATACAATATGAGGTATTATTATGGCGAAAGATCCCGTATGCGAAGTGGAGGTCGTGCCCGCTAAGGCTGCAGCTTCAAGTGTCTTTAACGGAGAGACTCTCACTTCTGCAATGTTAGATGCAAAGAGAAGTTCGATGCAGAACCGGGCGCTTTTCTTCCGAGTGAGGAGAGTGCCCAGTCTACGGATGCGCCTTCGCATCCTGAAGCCTCGGGCGGTGAAGACCTAAGAAAGATAGGACTCCCTGTTACGGGCATGAACTGCGCCTCATGCGCCGCGAAGATCGAGAAAGGTTTAGTAAGTGCGCTAGATGGTGTTTACGCGGTTAGCGTTAACTTTGCCTCCGAGCGAGCAACTGTAAAGTACGACCCGCAACGGGCTTCTACGAACGCGGTTCTGGAGGCCCTTAAAGCTCTTGGGTACGGGACGCTCTCATCGAAGGTTACGATACCGGTCGTGGGCATGAGTTGCTCGTCGTGTGTTACGAAGATTGAGTCGGCACTAAACGGACTGGGCGGCGTTACACGTGCGACGATGAACTTTGCTACCGGTGTGGCTACTGTGGAATTCGTCCCGGCGGTCGTCAGCACGGAAGAGGTCGCCAAAGCGATAAAGTCTGCGGGCTACGACGTAGTGCTCGCGACAGGTGATGACGAGCTCCCCACCGTGGCTGCGGATAGGGCAAGGGCTGAGGCCTACTCAAAGTTAAGGCTGCGGCTCGCCGTTGCCGCTCTACTTACCGCCCATGTATTTATTCTTGGTCACGCATCAATGTTCGGGCTAGAGCTTGCCGCCGGTACGGTGGCCTTCATTCAGTTGATTCTTGCGACACCGGTACAGTTCTGGTGCGGCTTTAACTTCTACAAAGGAGCGCTCGCGGCGTCAAGACATCGCTCCACGGATATGAATACCCTCATCGCGGTAGGTACTTCGGCTGCGTATCTATATAGCGTCGCCGCTCTCACCATGCCGTCCGCCTTCGAGGCAGCCGGATACCGGGTGGCCGTCTACTTCGACACCTCTACAATGATCATCGTACTGATACTCTTCGGACGGCTCCTTGAGGCGCGTGCCAGAGGGCGTACCGGCGAGGCTATAAGAAAACTCATGGGACTTAAGCCAAAGACTGCGCGGGTCCTAAGGGGCGAGGCGGAGGTCGATATACCTGTTCTTGAGCTCCTTATCGGAGAAACTATAATTGTAAGACCGGGAGAGAAGATACCGGTGGACGGAATGCTTACGGACGGCTATTCGGCGGTCGACGAATCCATGATAAGCGGCGAGCCTATCCCGGTGGAGAAGCAAAAAGGCGACGAGCTGATCGGGGGCACTATGAATAAGACCGGCTCATTTCGCATGCGCGCCACGAGGATAGGAAGCGACACCGCCCTCTCGCAGATAATAAAGATGGTCGAGGAGGCTCAGGGCTCAAAACCCCCGATAGCGAGGATGGCCGATATGATAGCGGGGTATTTCGTCCCGGCGGTTATCGGTATCGCCACTATTACGGTCACTCTATGGTACGTCTTCGGCCCGGAGCCGTCCCTGACCTACGCCCTCCTTAGCTTCGTCTCTGTCTTGATAATTGCGTGTCCCTGTGCGCTCGGCCTTGCCACACCTACCTCGATTATGGTCGGCACCGGGAAGGGGGCTGAGAGCGGGGTGCTGATACGCGGCGGAGAGGCGCTCGAAACGGCACACAGTCTTACGACGATAATACTCGATAAGACCGGGACTCTGACAAAGGGAGAGCCATCGCTTACGGGTGTTAGTGCCCTGCCTGGCTTTACCGAGGAGGAGGTCGTCTTCTTTGCGGCAAGCACGGAGAAGGGGAGCGAGCACCCGCTCGGGGAGGCAATAGTAAGGGGGGCTCAGGCCAGAAAGATTTTACTTTCGGGTGTAGAGGATTTTAGCGCTCTGACGGGGCACGGGATTAAGGCCGTGGTAGACGGGCGCTCTATTCTTCTCGGAAATATTAAACTCATAAATGATTCGGGCGTAGAGCCGGGCAGACTCAAGGGAGTGGCCGAAAAATACGCCGATGAGGGTAAGACACCAGTCTACCTCGCCGTAGACGGATCGGCTGCCGGAGTGCTCGCCGTAGCCGACACCCTGAAAGAGAATTCGCTAGAGGCCGTATCGGCCTTCAAGAGGATGGGGATAGAGGTAATGATGCTAACCGGAGATAACAGGAGAACGGCCAAAGCCGTAGCTGACGAGGTTGGTATTGAGAGGGTCATCTCCGAAGTGCTCCCCGGGGATAAGGCTAATGAGGTAAGGAAACTGCAAGAGCAGGGCATGATTGTCGCGATGGTCGGGGACGGGATTAACGACGCGCCTGCCCTTACCCAGGCCGATGTCGGGATAGCCATAGGGACCGGGGCTGACGTAGCAATGGAGGCCTCGGATATCACACTCATCGGCGGCGATTTGAGATTGGTCGTTACAGCCGTGGAGTTAAGCCGCGCAACCATAAAAAATATAAAGCAGAACCTCTTCTTCGCCTTCGTCTACAATACCACCCTTATCCCTGTCGCCATCGGCGTCCTGTACCCTTTCTTCGGTATACTCCTTAGCCCCGTATTCGCTGCGGCTGCGATGGGGCTTAGCTCCGTAAGCGTAGTTTCCAATGCCCTACGCCTTAAGCTCTTCAGGCCCCCGCCGCTTTAAATAATACCCGCATATCTACACAGTTCCAGACCTTCTTTTCATCTAAGGGCGCCTTCCTCACGCTTCAGCATATAATCATTAAATTACCTCCTGCCAAGTGTTAATAAAATGAGAAGTTTCCACGAGTCTCCATGAGGGCCTGTACTTATAGCGGATCTGTGGAATAGTCGAGAAAATCTATTGACTAAAGGCCTTCTCCACGGTTATAGTCAAGAGTCCGGAGGCCATTAATATGTCTTCTGAATTACAGACACGTTTTGACGAAAAGCCATCTTTTCTTTTAATAAAAGTACCGATCAGGAGGATAAGTATGAAAAGATATTTACAGATTACAGCTCTCGTCGTAGTCTTACTCTCTTTCTCGACGACGGCCATTGCAACGGGTGATAATTATTTTACGGGTTTCCTCGGTTTTAAGCAGTCCAGGGAATTCGACGCGGTCTTTAAAAAGCATAAAGTGGAGATGAATTTTGACGGTGGTCTTGTTGTAGGGGCTGCGTACGGAGAGGTAATAGGAAGTAACAGAGTGGAGCTCGATTTTTCGTATCAGATGAATAACCTCGATAAAGTGGTTCTCGACGAGGTGGAGACACCATCATCCAAAGGAGATTCGTCCGTAATCTCCTTGCTATTTGTCGGGTACCATGATTTTAAGAACAACTCACCGGTAACGCCATTCATAAGCGCGGGCTTTGGCGTTGCGAGGGTTGCCTTTAATGACTTTTCCCTTCCCGGCTCAGGGCTCGGTAATGTAAATGATGAAGATTTTGTAGGCGCGTATCAACTCGGCGCAGGCTTTGGTTATACGGTGAGCGATACGCTTTTTATTGACGCAAAATACCGTTATTTCCAGACTGCCGATCCGAAGTTCGAAGGAGATCTCAAGACGGAGTTCTCAAGCCATAATTTTATTCTAGGCTTAAGGATGGCTATATAATATAGCCGTTTCTTATCGGGTGGGTTTTTGTTGGAATCTCCTGCGACTCCCGATTAAATTGTTTTTAAGGTTCACGCGAGGGGATTACCGGTAAAATCTTCTCAGGGGCTTATTAGTATCAGAAAAAAGGGTTACGCTTGCGCGTAACCCTTTTTTTTGCTATTTGGGTCAATGCCGTAGATTTTGCGCGGTAGTACGGACCGTCTTTACAGTCTGCTACCGAGCCTAACGACTAACTTCTTTATATTCATTAACCGCCTTCAGATAAAAGTCCGTAGAGAATGATTTTGAAGATTCTATCCTTAAAATTCTATTTATTTTCTTGACTTGCCGCTTGATGAGTGCTATAAATCCAGACATACATGTTATAGTCTATGTAAATTTCTTCTCATAAATTTATTAGAGTTTCAAAACCAGGATATCACGGCCTTCGGTGCGTTAAATGCTTAATTTTTCTATCGCTTCGGAGCAAGGTCGGCTTTTACGGTCTCTGCGGTTTAAGGACGAAACTCGATTTACACGAATTTCAAGGTTGGTTCTATTATGACAAAGAAGCAGATAGAGATAACCCTCTTCATCTTTTCAACGATTCTTTTTACCGTAGGCATATATCTCTCCATAAGCATCGAGTCGCATCAGAAGACAATCTACTGGATCGCCGCCGTTCTCGCAACCGTCGGAGCAGTCGGCCCCTCGGCGGTCGATAAGCTCTCTTTTGATAGCGACCTGAGGGTAAAACCCTGTTGCTATACGCCGGAGAAGAGGTTAGATCTCCTTGCCTCGGTTGGAGAAAACCCTACGGAGAATGATAACGAGGTATTTAGGAAGCTCCTTACAGAGGCACAGGGGAGGAGTGCGGCGGAGAGGAGCCCGGAGGATTACCTGGTGCTTTCCACCAGGGCGCTACGAGGGGGGTCCCTTGAGGAAGCGCTTAGATACGCCTACTGGGGACTCTATAAAGAAGATGGAGATATAAAAGTTAAAGCCGCTCTCGCTTACGGGCTAGGTAGTGTTTTTGTCGAAGTCGGCAACGACCCTCTGGCCGAAGAAAAATTTCACAGAGCCATTGAACTCGACCCGGCCTTCTCGCTGCCTCACGGGAGCCTTGGGCTTCTCTATGAAAAGGTGGGCAGGAATGACGATGCTAAGAAGGCTTATAAGGAGGCGTTAAGGCTAGGGCCGGGCGTTGAAAGCCATAAGACTAATCTCTCGCTCTTCTATAAGAAGACGGAGAAGAAAGAGGTCTCTAACGAGGAGCGTCAGGTTTCATCAACGCTTGCCGCGGGTGACGATGGAGCACAGTTAGACCCGGGAATACGCGCGCAGGTTAAGGGTGCGCCGAGGCCAATGGATGAGGTCGAGGGCTCAGTGAGTGGAGTTGTCCACGAGCTCGGTTGGCCCCCGGCTGATGAAGGCCAGGTCTCCGTTCGGGAAAAGATGACAAAAGAGACTGGTGAAGTAAACTCTCCCGCCGATGCTACTTACGGCGCGCTCTCTGATGATCTTAAAGAGATGATTGAGGCGCTTCAAGGAGATAATAACGAAGAGGGTAACGGTGATGAAGAGGCCGGGGTCACCGATGACGATTTAACTGACGCTCAAGGTAAATTGCTCGAAGTAAATAGTGATCACAAAGGTGATGTGGCGGCGGGCGTTCAGGCCGACGCGAAGGAGGTTTTGGATAAAACCCTCTTTGAAGCTGAAAAGGGCGGGCATCAGGAAGTCGCCGGAGAAAATACTGCCGAAGTGCCACAGGGAGAAGACGGTAAGGTGAAGGAGAGCAGTGAGACTCCGGAGTATATGTTCCAGAAGACCGCGAGAAAGGAACCGCGCGACTGTATAGAGCAATACAACCTCGGGCTCTTGTACCAGAGGATGGGTAAGCTCGAAGAGGCCGAGAAGGCATACAGAGAGGCATTGATACTTGACCCGGCTTATGTGAAGACACACAATAACCTCGGGCTCTTATACCAGAGGACTGGAAGGGACGAGGAGGCTCAAACTTCATACAGAGAGGCGCTCCGGCTGGACCCGGCTTTTTCGTGGGCCTATAGCAACCTGGGGAGCCTCTATAAGAAGATGGGCAAATACGACGAAGCCGAGAAGGCATACCGGGAGGCGTTAAGGCTAGACCCCTGTGATGCGATAGCCGAATATAACCTGGGGCTCCTTTATCAGGCCCTTGGAAAAAATGATGAGGCGGAGAAGGCCTATACCGAAGCCCTGAGGCTTGAGCCGGGTTATGTCAAGGCTCACTTTAACCTCGGAAATCTTTACAAGAAGATGGGCAAGAAGGAGGAGGCGGAGAAGGCCTACCGCAAAGCCCTGAGGCTTGAGCCGGGTGACGCCAGCGCCCAATATAACCTGGGGCTCCTCTATCATTCTATGGGTAGATGCGACGATGCCGAGGAGGCTTATATGGCGGCCTTGACGATCAACCCGGAGTATATTAAATCCCATAACAACCTCGGTATTCTCTACGAGAAGATGAAACGCCAGGGTGACGCCGAGATGTCTTACAAGAGAGCCATCGCGCTCGACCCGAATTATGCCAAGGCGAAAAATAACCTTGCCCTGCTCCGTAAGAAGATGAGCCCGCCCGTAGCGCCGAGGCAAGCTGTAGAAGCTTAGTAACATGGCGGCTTAAGCGCCCCTGGCGGCCCTGCGTATTATCTTACTCCGTCTTTATATGATAGCCTCTCTCTCCACTGGGGAGGTTT